>CAZEPF010000087.1:11587-12065 GCA_964514045.1 uncultured Rhizobiaceae bacterium
TGACCTTATGAGGCTGAATGTTGAAATGGGGTCTGGACGTCGTGCAGAAGTGACAGGATTTCGTGTAGGTGGAAAAACAGGTACAGCTGAAAAAGTTGTGAATGGGCGATATTCATCAGATAAACGATTTAACGCATTTATCGCAGCATTCCCGATTGATAATCCGGCTTACATGGTTCTCGTATTTGTGGATGAGCCAAAGCCGGAAGAGGGTAAAAAATCAGCAACGGCAGGCCTTAATGCTGCCCCTGTTGTTGGGAATATCATTCGACGGGCTGGGCCTATCCTTGGGGTTAATCCAAATTTTGGAGAATATTCAAAGGCGTTTCTGGTTTCTAAATAAGTCAGTTATCCATCAATCAGGTTTCAGATATCTTCCTTATGAACACCGTACAGGCTAAAGATACATCCGATATTATCTGTGATGGCAGATTCGGAGATTAAATATGAAACTGTCAGCACTTCTTTCAGATATAAG
>CAZEPF010000088.1:0-11025 GCA_964514045.1 uncultured Rhizobiaceae bacterium
AAATCAAAAATCCAACCCATCAAATCGATGCAATCCAAGACAGACACGCTCTAAAACGCAAGTTCGGGAAATCGCGTCACATAAATTCTGAACCACGGAGTGAAACTCTCAGGCGTATCCTTGATTTCCTGCTGCAAGTCTTGTGGAGATATCCAGCGAATTTCTTCGACTTCATCAGGGTTCAACGCGTAGGCAAGTGTCTTACGGTCTGCTTCGGCACGGAACATATGAACCCGCTCGCGCTCCCATAATCCACCGCCCACATTTGCAGAATATTCAACGATGCGTTGCTCTTCGACATCAATTTCAATGCCAAGTTCTTCTTGCAATCTTCGTTGGGCAGCTACTTGTATGTTTTCATCCATATGAGGATGGGTGCAACACGTGTTCGCCCATTGCCCGCCACAATGGTATTTGTCTCTTGCCCGTCTTTGGATGAGTAGCTCATCGCCATCAAAGATGAACACCGACAAAGCAAGGTGATGGATACCACGAATATGCGCTTCGATCTTTTCAATCGGAAACAGCGATCCATCCTCCGCAATGCCTGGGATCATGATCGCCGGATTGGAAGGCGCTAATGTACAAGAATCCTGATCAGCCTGTGACGGACCTTCATCGGCCTCCGGCGTCAGATATAAAACATCGTCAAGCATGGCCGTTCGCTTCTTATGCTACCGCGCGTGATAGAGCGCATTGCGACCATAGTTCGGACAATGCACCAACGAGTGCATCAATATCAGCATCCGTATGAACGGGCGATGGCGTGATGCGTAGTCGCTCTGTTCCTTCAGGAACGGTCGGGTAGTTAATTGGCTGAACGTAAATTCCGTAATTTTCAAGCAGCAGATCAGAAATGAACTTACACTTCTTTGCGTCTCCCACCATAACCGGAACAATATGGCTTTCATTGTGCATATGAGGCACACCCACTGAGTCCAACTTCTGGCGCAACTTACGAACATTGCGTCTTTGTTGCTGGCGTTCAATCTCACTGGTTTTAAGGTGTTGGATAGATGCTCTTGCACCTGCAGCTAATGCTGGCGGAAGGGCCGTAGAAAAGATAAAGCCAGAAGCAAATGACCGTACAAAGTCGATCATATTGGCAGACCCAGTAATATAGCCGCCCATTACGCCATATGCTTTGCCCAGTGTCCCTTGAATAAGTGACACACGATCCATAAGGCCTTCGCGTTCGGCAACACCGCCGCCTCTAGGGCCGTATAGTCCAACGGCGTGAACTTCATCAAGATAGGTCATCGCGCCATATTCATCGGCCACGTCACAAATCTCTTTAATGGGCGCAATATCGCCATCCATAGAATAGACGGATTCAAACGCAACAATACGCGCAGCATCCGGGTCCGTATCGGCAAGGCGCTTGGCCAGATCCTCGACATCATTATGCTTCCAGATCATTTTCTGTGCGCGACTATGACGAATACCTTCAATCATCGAAGCGTGATTGTCTGAGTCAGAAAGGATCACTGCATTTGGAAGACGCGCACCCAATGTACTCAGTGCTGCCCAGTTGGCCACATAACCGGAGGTCAGCAGAAGCGCCGCTTCTTTTTGGTGAAGATCTGCAAGTTCATCTTCAAGCAGTACGTGATAATGGTTAGTGCCTGAAATATTGCGTGTTCCACCTGCACCTGCGCCACATTTTTCAAGTGCTTCCTGCATTGCACCAACAGTGTCAGGGTGTTGACCCATTCCTAGATAGTCATTGGAACACCAGACGGTTACTTCTTGAACGGCTGTACCATTATGGCGTGTCGCACGTGGAAACTGGCCTTTGGCGCGTTCCAAATCAGCGAAGACGCGATAATTGCCAGCCTCGCGAAGAGCATTAAGTTCTTGCTCAAAGTGTTTTTCAAAATTCATCTGGTAGCTCCCGAATGCCATTCCCTATTCCGCAGCAATCTGCGTGTTTTCTTGTTCTTGAGTGCGTGTGGATTTCTTCCCCAACGCCCATCCCCAAAGCTTGCTGTCTGCAATAGGCAACACCATGAATATGTGTTCAAGAATTGCTAATGCAACAAGCGTTGAAAGCATAGTAACTTGCAGTTGAACAACTGCGTCATTTTGCACGTTTGTGAGTGCGTAAAGCCCTGTCAGTAGCAGCGCGGTGCAACCCGCCAGCGATAGCCAAAATGCAACGCTGATACGATCATGCCTGAAGTAGGATTTCATGTATGAAAGCCGCTGCGGGATCATATTGGTTGATAGTTCTGGCGCACCAGAAAAGATCGTCAGCTTCGCGCCAAGCCGCATGATCCATAAAAGAGCGAATGTCTTAATCGCCATGCCGGAACCGGACGTAGAATCCAGTACGGCGAGCGCGATTAACATCGCCACCAATGCGTATTCGTGATGCTCGATTGTCTTGAAGGCAAGCTTGAAGCGTTCAAACTCTGATATGTCTTCTGGACATACTTCATTGGTGCTGCCCGTGATCATGCCCGAGAGCAGGGTGAACTCCACCCAGCCCCAGATCAAAATTGCGGATATGAATGCCAGATAGACCGAAGCTTGCGTGTGATGTGCTGTGGAGATCACAACGCCGGCAAAGCCCATGCCGCAAAGAACGGTCATGATGATCAGGCGGACATTCATCTGCCGATCAAGACCCCGCGCAAGCCATAGCACTGCTCCGGTGGAGGCCCACCAGATCAACACTACACTTACAATCGGGATCAGATAATCGCTCATATTACCAGATTGGCTCCAAACGGCTGGTCTCTGGAATCTCGTTCTTCTTGGTAGGCAAGAGATAGAGGTTCACAAAATTCCAACCCGCAGCAACGCCAAGGCGCGCTTTCTTGAGTTTGCCGATAATGCCACCTTGCTTTTGCGCTTCGCCCATACCGATTGCGATCTCATTGAGACGTCGCAAGCGTTTCAGGAATGCAGGGTTTTCAAGATCAAGCACCAGTGGGAAACACTGTTTTGAAATCTCATTGGTGATTTCAAAGACGCGGAAATCATATTCCTCGATATCAATATCGAGCGCCTTATGAAATTCCGGCCGTGCGTGGTCCCGCACAAACATTGTGGCGTAAACTGCACAAAGGAAAAACTTGATCCAAAGCTTGTTACGACCCTCCAATAGTTTGGGGTCGGCCCGCATCAACAAAGAGAATGCTTCGCCATGACGGAATTCGTCATTGCACCATTCACGGAACCATTTGAAAATCGGATGAAAGCGATTTTCAGGATGCTTTTCCAGATGTCTGAAAATGGTGATGTAACGCGCATAGCCGATTTTCTCAGATAGATACGTCGCATAGAAAATAAACTTAGGTTGGAAGAATGTGTATTTCTTCGCCTTGGTCAAAAAGCCTAGGTTTACGCCGATATCAAACTCTTTCAATGCGTCATTGATGAAGCCCGCATGACGTGCTTCATCGCGGCTCATATAAGAGAACAGCTCTTTGATGTCCGGGTTTGATCCCCGACGCTTCATCTCTTTGTACAGCACGCAGCCTGAAAATTCAGCTGTCAGTGAACTCACGAGAAAATCAATCAGTTCGGGACGTAATCCCTCCGGCAAAGCCTCAAGATCAATTGTGTCCCACTCCTCATTGCGCTTGAAATGACCTTTGTTCGGGTCATCGCGCATTTCAGTGATGAGTGCGTCCCATTCTTCACGAACCCCTGACACATCGGTTTTATCGAGCTTGTCGAAATCCGTTGTATAAAAGCGTGGGTTTAGCAGCGTGGTTTCATGGGCAACTTGTGTGGTTTCGTTCTGATCGTCCAAATCAACAGGACGGGCATCACGCATGTTTCCGGCATGTGCGTTCATAGTCGCTCCTCCGAAAAGCTGAATTCACACAATTCCATGAATTCAAAATCACCGGTCATGCGGGTCCAAAGGCGTTCAATCGGTCCTGCGCGTTTAATGGTTGCGCGCCGCTCAAAGCTTTCACGATGACCATAAGGCACCTCAATGGGCTTGCCGTGGACAAGCACTTCGTCGCCTGGATTAACGCTTGTGCCATTGTTGAAGCGGACATGGGCTTCAAAGCTGTCAAAGGTGTTTTCGATCTCGACTGTACAGTCGACATCTTCTGTTCGATTCAGTCCTAGTAGTGTTGCAATCATCCGTCGGCTCCCTGTGCTGAATGATATTGGGGTAAAAATTGTGCAAAGCTTTGGATCGCATTGGCTCCAAAAGCGTTTACGCGAATATTCTCTCCACTTGCCGGATCCGTGATCCGAAGGTTCCCGTTTTCTGCAAGAACCAGCTTAAATGGCAGATTTGGATCAATCTCTTTAAGGACACGCATCCGCATTAGACTGCGCATGGAAATGCGCAAAAACGCACCTTCCCCTTGAGAGAAACTATTGAGTTTTTGCTTGGTTCGCGCGTCATAGACACTCACGATACCACCTGCTTCATCAAGAATATACAGGTCGCGCTCCATCTGAACGGTTTCGCTGGTTTTGCCAGCATCATCTTTTGTAAGAACAGCCCCCACAACCAGAGCCAAAGTAAGAAGAACAACAGCCAGCGCCCCGAAAAGCGGGAGTTTATGGATACCCTGAATTTCGTTTTGCTGGCTCATTGTTTTCTAAACCCTTGATTCTGGTGCTGCGGTTGCTGTTGCCAGTCCGCCAGCGTTTGAGGATTGTTGTTTTTCTTGTACCTGACGGCCCGCGTTTGCCGGTTTGTTCACATTGTGGAACGCATGTAGCTGATCGCTCAGCATTCCTGAGACTTTGCTTAAGTTCTCAAGAGCGCGAAGGGATGGTTGCGGTTTTGTCAGATGCCATGGCCGCGTATGAGGCCAAAGAATTGCCCAGGATACTTTTGTATGTTCGGCAAGTTCCAGAGTGATGTCACCTTGATCATCATCGAAAGCCTTTACGTTAGCGCCTGTCACTTGTGCAAACGGGTAGTTAAATGTAACGGGCAAGGCGATGCCAAAGCGCATGACAAGACGCTTATTGGTAAGCGAGTAAATCGTGCTGCGATGGATGGCACGCGAATACCACCAGATGATCGCTTGTACTAGGGCCGCAGCAAGCAGGATAAAGCTGGCGCTTATCAAACCTTGGATCACAGTGCCGCCATCATACAATGCGGTTGCAAATTTCCAGATACCTACGAGAAAGAAGTAGGCCAGAATTTTGCGTTCATGCAAAACGGTTCTTGCAAACACTTTACGGTCCGGAGCACCTTGCCACAGGAGTTCCTCACCTTCCGGCAAATGCGCTGGAAGGCCAGGAACGGGTTCGGTGTGAAAATCGTCGTGGCTCACAGTAATGGCTCTTGACGATCTGGTGTTGCGTAAAGAAGACCACCACCAAAGTATGCTTGGATTTTTTCTTCTTCCAGCATGGTGATTTGATCCATTGAAGCAGTCTTAGGAATATCCTTAAACTGCTCAGAGATCAGCGCATGGATGTAAAACTCCTTATCGCGTCCGCGTAGTTTTTCACGAAGCAGTGCAAAATGCATCGGTACTAGGAATGTGCGACGACCAGATTTCACTTCGTAATAACGAATGACCGATTCCATCGTATCAACCCATACGTCACTGACTTCACCAGCAACCTGTCCATCGGCTGCAATCATTTCCATGCCAATTGGATTGATGTCTTGATCAGCAACTTTGAAATCTGATGCAAGGCGAATTGGACGAATGGCCGGTGCGCCATGCGGGTCCATATCAGGATAGTCCGGGCGCTCTGCCCATGCAGCAGGTCCAACACCGTCTTTTAGAGGGTTGCCTGTTGGCACAAGCGGTGAACCCGCAATTGGGCTTTCGCGTTCTGCTTTGATCTTGCGGGTATCGCGATTTGCAGGATCAGGGTATGTGCGTGTTCCCTTACCGTTAGGCAGGATGAACGTTTTAGGGGTTGGAAGTGAGATAAACGGGTCGTGGTTATACGTGCCCTTCACATCACTTTCCAGAGGATAGCCTTCGCGTCGGCTCTCCGCTTGCAGGTACCAAATCAGGCCTGCAAAAAATATCCAGAATGCGTACAAGACAACTTGTGCCACATCTATGTTTCCAACAATTTCTACCATGGTTTTTCTCCAAGTTTGCTTAGCCGGGCAGTTCGGCCAGTCCAATTCCTTTTCCGGAAGTGTTCGGGGTTGGGTTCCCACCAGCCGTACTGCGCCGCACGATGGGTCCGATTGCGATGAGAGCAGCAAATAAGAAGCCGATCTCAAGATGATAAACTATTGAGTATCCAAGGGCGTGATCTGCAAATGCAGGGCCCAGTGAACCAGATTGTGCAAGGTGGCCGCCGAGATCACGAATGATGCCGCCGCTTGCAAGGCCAATACCGATGCCACAGGCCTGCACTGCACCCCATGCACCAAGTGCCAGACCGGAGCCTGCATTCTTGGCCAGATCCATACAGGCTGTGAGTGTGCCCACTGCAAACAGGCCACCGCCCATTCCGATCAGTGCTGTGCCACTACAAAACAGGAGGATTGAAGCAAAGGGTGCCGAGAAAATCACCGCAGAAAATGCAACAACTCCAATCAGTGTACCAATTGCTGCCAGGCGATGCGGGTCCATACCCTTAGCTAGGAAGCGCGCGGCCATTACAAACCCGCCCATAGTACCTGCTGCAAACAGTGCATTAAGCAAGGTGGTTTGGCTAACGCTCAAACCGAGAATTTCGCCACCATAAGGTTCCAGCAAAACATCCTGCATTGAAAAGCCCAGCGTACCCAGACCCACTGCAACCAGTAGACGAAGGCTGCGGCGGTCTTTACGGAACTTCGCCCATGCTTCTGTGAAACTTGGAGTTTCTTTTTCAGGTGATGTTGCAGCCGGATTGCGTGGCTCTTGTTTCCATAACGCAATCACGTTGAGGATCATGGTAGCAGCCGCAGCACCCTGAATAACCTGAATTAAACGCTTGGGGCTAAAGTCTGCAAGGAAGTAGCTGAACACAATCGCGCTGACAAACATGCCAACCAGTAACGTTGTATAGACAAGAGCAACCACGCGTGGGCGGGTTTCTTCCGGTGCGATGTCGTTTGCAAGGGCGAGGCCTGCGGTTTGGACCGTATGAATGCCAATGCCCGTAATCAGGAATGCAGCCCCTGCTGATACGGGACCCATCCATGCAGGGCCTTGCATCTGAGAGTGCAACAAGAGCAGCGCAAATGGCATGATCGCTAGGCCGCCAAACTGAATGAGTGATCCAAACCAAATGTAAGGAACGCGTTTCCATCCAAGCAAGGATTTGTGGGTATCCGACTTAAAGCCGATCATTGCGCGCGCTGGCGCAAACAGGAAGGGCAGGGCTACCATGACAGCAACCAAAGAAGCTGGAACGCCGATCTCCAAAATCATCACGCGGTTTAAGGTTCCGGTGAGAAGAACCGCTGCCATACCTACAGAGAACTGGAAGAGTGACAGACGCAACAATCGACCCAATGGCAGGTCTTCCGACGCAGCATCTGCAAACGGCAGGAACTTGGTTCCCACTGATTTCCAGAATTCTATGGCTGTCATCGGCTTGGACATTAGTGAGCAAGCTCCATAGCGGTAGACTTGTAAAATCCGGTCGATACAAAATGTGTGCGTTCAACATGAAGCGGGAAGCCGTTTGAGTGCTTCGCGCTCAGTTCTTTGCGTAAAGACTGTTCTGCAATCGGCTCGATCGCAGGTGAGCGATCATTGCGCGGGAACAATTTACCAACAGATTTCATCACAGACAGAATGGGAGTTTTGGGTGCAAACGTGAAAAGCAGTTTCTGGTTTACACGTGGACCAAACCCCTCGATCAAATTGATCATGCTGGTTTGCGGATAATGAATGAAAGAATCCATTGCGACGACATAGTCAAATGACCCAAGTGCAGGGTCTGTCATGTCACCGGATAGAAACTCTAGCTTATTTTGCAGATCAGTTGGAACCCGCGAGCGTGCTTCCGAAACCAGTTCCGGCGAAATATCAATTGCGACAACATCTGCGCCACGTTTTGCAGCTTCCATTGCCAACATGCCTGTGCCACATCCCGCATCCAGAATACGCGCGCCACGTAGATCATCCGGCATCCACGACAAAAGCGTATTGCGCATTTCTTCGCGGCCCGCGCGAACAGTTTCGCGGATTTTTGAAACAGGTGAGTTTGAAGTCAGTGCAACCCACTTTTCTTTCGCAGTGCGATCAAAGTAGGTTTTCAATTCATCTTTGCGGACTTCGTATGAAACTTCGCTCATGCCAATATCTTCCTAGTCGAAGCCGAGGAAATCAAAAATTTCCCGGTCCTTCATTGGGGTTGGCGTGAATGGATCACGGCCTTCCCATAAGGTTTCAGCAAGGCGCAGATATTCGTTCTGCACAGCGGTAAGTTCAGGAGAATCTTCCATCTCGAACAGTGTTGATTTTTTAAGGCGTGATCTACGGATCACATCAAGATCAGGAAAGTGGGCCACAAGGTCCATACCAACAGTAGAATTGAAACGGTCAATTTCGTCGGTTGCTTTAGAGCGGTTTGCAATCACACCACCCACGCGCACTTGGTAGTTTTTAGATTTGGCACCAATCGCCGCAATGATCCGGTTCATCGCAAAGATGGAGTCAAAATCATTTGCGGTTACAACAAGTGCACGTTCTGCATGTTGAAGCGGAGAGGCAAAGCCCCCACAAACCACATCACCAAGAACGTCAAAGATCACAACGTCTGTGTCTTCCAGCAAGTGATGCTCTTTTAGAAGCTTAACGGTTTGGCCAACCACGTAGCCACCACAGCCAGTGCCGGCTGGTGGGCCACCTGCTTCCACACACATCACGCCGTTATAGCCTTCGTAGACAAAGTCTTCCGTGCGTAGTTCTTCTGAATGGAAATTTACTTGCTCCAATGCATCGATGACGGTTGGCACAAGGCTTTTGGTAAGTGTAAAGGTTGAATCATGCTTTGGATCACATCCAATTTGCAAAACGCGTTTTCCAAGTTTTGAAAAGGCAGCCGACAGGTTGGAGGACGTGGTAGATTTACCGATCCCGCCCTTGCCGTAAATGGCAAATACCTTAGCCTGGCCAATATCCATATTTGGATCAATCTGAACCTGAACAGAGCCGTCGCCATCCATTCCCGTCGGGAGTGGTCGGTTCTTATTTTTGAAATGTGAGTTTGGTCCTACAATATTCATTGTTTTTCCTCTTTGGGAAGGATGCCTTCAATTCTGTCTTCAAGTTCGAAACTGGCATTCTGGAGCGCATCCAAGACGCCTTCATCCGGTTGCCAGTATTCACGATCGCTTGCTTCGAGCAGGCGGTTCACCATGCGCGATGATGCGTGTGGATTGAGATCAGCCAAGCGTCTGCGCATGGCTTCGTCCAACACATAAACTTCGCTTAATTTTTGGTAGACCCATGGGGAAACCTGTCCGGTGGTTGCCGACCAGCCCATTGTGTTTGAAACCTGAGCCTCGATCTGGCGAACACCTTCTGGTCCATGCTTCAACATGCCCTCAAACCATTTGGGGTTAAGCGCGCGTGTGCGGGTTTCCAGATTAACCTGTTCGCCAAGGGTGCGGACTTTGCCTTCACCTTGCGTCTGGTCAGAAATATAAACAGAAATCTCAGTGCCTTTGACCTTCTTAACCGCTTTGGTGATGCCACCAAGTGTGTCGAAGTAATGATCAATCGTGGTGATGCCTAGCTCGATGGAATCAAGATTTTGATAGGCAAGGTCCACATTGCCCAAGACTTTATCAAGCAGGTCTTCTCGTTTTTGCGTTGTGCCATCGCGTGAAATAGCAAAGCATTTGCGCGTGGTGTACGTGTCAGCGATTTCATCATCTGCGGCCCACGCGGACGAATTGATCAGATAGTTGACGTTGGAACCGTACGCACCTTCTGCATTCGAGAAGACACGGTAAGCTGCTTGCTCCAAATCGCATCCTTCTGCTTCTGCATACGCCAGGGCATGTTTGCGAATGAAGTTCTTTTCTTCCGGCTCATCTGCAATCGCTGCAAGGTAAGAAGCCTCAGCCAGCATTTTTGATTGGATAGGCAAGAGATCACGGAAAATGCCGGACAGCGTCATCACCACATCAATACGTGGGCGTTTTAGCTCCTCCAGCGCGATCAGTTCAGCACCTGCCACACGGCCATATGAATCATGCCTAGGTCTCGCACCCATTAACGCCAGAGCTTGCGCAATCGGCCCACCTTCGGATTTCAAATTGTCAGTGCCCCACAAAACCATTGCGATGGTTTCTGGCAATGCATTGTCCGCTTCCAGATGCTTTTCAAGAATACGTGCCGCCTGAACCGCACCATCTTTCACTGCAAACTGGCTTGGAATTCTAAACGGGTCGAACCCGTGAATGTTACGTCCGGTCGGTAGCATGTCCGGTGTGCGAACCAGATCACCCGATGGTGATGGCGGAACAAAGCGACCATCCAGAGCGTGAATGATACCATCAAGCTCTTCATTATTTTGAAGGTTCGTATTGATTTCTGACAGATGAGAAATCCATCCGGCATCTGCAGAGGTTTTGCCCGCTGGTAAAACGCCATCGACAATCGCATCTACTTGGTCTTGCGTGATGTTTGTATCCTGGTTGCTTTCTGCAATCAGGCCCAGAAGCGTTTTACGATCATCGGCCGCCATGCCTTGGCCAACAACATGCATTCCGTCAGGAATAAGCGTGTATTCGGTCTCCAGAATTGCACTGGATAAATGATCAACCAAAGTATCAGGGGTATACTTGCTTCCCGCTTCAATCAGATCAAGTTGCTCTGCTTGCGCCGTGATCAGTTCGCCCAGATCTTTTCTGACTTCCGCATCATCCAGTGATGTTGCGCGCAGACGATTAAGCGATGACTTCAGCTCGGTCAGACCTTTGTAAAGTCCAGCCTGTGTAAGCGGTGGTGTAAGATAGGAAACAAGGGTCGCCGCTGAACGTCGCTTGGCAATCGTCGCCTCAGACGGGTTGTTTGCAGCATAAAGATAATAGTTTGGGAGGTCGCTGATCAGACGATCAGGCCAGCAATCTTTTGATAGGCCAACCTGCTTACCCGGCATAAACTCAAG
>CAZEPF010000088.1:11035-12002 GCA_964514045.1 uncultured Rhizobiaceae bacterium
CTCAAGCGCGCCATGCGTACCGAAATGCAAGACGGCATCAGCCTGCCAGATGTCTTTAAGGTAGCGGTAGAAGGCCGCAAAAGAATGGGTTGGCGCAAAGCCTTTTTCAAAGAGCAGACGCATCGGATCGCCCTCATAGCCAAATCCGGGCTGTACGCCGATGAATACATTTCCGAACTGACGCCCCATGATGAAGAGCTGTCCACCATTGGTATTTTCACGGCCGGGTGCCGGACCCCATTGTGCTTCGATCTCGCCTAAATGCGGTTCGTTGCGCATGTGATCATCAGTGGAAATGCACTCATGCACATTTGCCAATGCGCCATATTCGTTGGCATTTCCTTCCGTCACCAAAGTGCGTAACTCATCCACATCACTCGGAACATCTACGGTGTAGCCTTGAGCTTTCAGTGCTTTCAGTGTTTCGAACAGGCTTTCAAATACGGAGAGGAAAGCTGCTGTGCCTGTGTTCCCTGCATTCGGTGGGAAGTTGAAAATCGGAATGGCAATCTTACGATCTGCACGAGCTTTAGTTCGTAAGTTAATGAGTTTTGCGGTGCGCTTGGCAAGCGTTTCCACGCGCTCTTGATTGGCTTGCATACTGCGGCTTTCAGCCGAGCTGTCCGGTCGTCCGCCAAAGACGATAGGTCCGGCTGCGCCATCCAGTTCAGGGATAGCAACCAGAATAGTAGTCTCAATGGGGGTAAGTCCTTGCGCAGATTTTTCCCATTTAGGCAGGCTTTGAAATTCAGTTACATGCGCGCTGATGTAGGGAACATCCAAGCGCTGTAATGCGTCAGATGCGGCTTCCGCATTGCTATAAGCAGGGCCACCCACGAGTGAAAAGCCCGTCAAACTCACAAGTGCATCGACACCAACGCCTTTTGTGTTTTCTATACAATTGCCGGACAGGAATTCATCAATTGCAGGGCGGTTATCCAATCCATTGCAAAAGACCGGAACTACA
>CAZEPF010000089.1:0-11793 GCA_964514045.1 uncultured Rhizobiaceae bacterium
TCCAACCCATCAAATCGATGCAATCCAAGACAGACACGCTCTAAGAGTCTGATCCTAGTTTTCCATTATCTTGGAAGTGTGGTTTCGCCCATTAGATCGAGATCAATAGCGCGCGCTGCTTGTCGGCCCTCTCTGATTGCCCATACCACAAGAGACTGCCCACGGCGGCAATCACCAGCTGCATATAATCCATCGACAGATGTTTTATATCCTTCTTCATCAGCCTCAATGGTTACATCGCCGCGTCTGCTGGTTTTCAGTGACGGGTCAAGCTGGCTGATAAACGTATCGGTTAGCGGACTACCAAAGCCGATTGCGATGAATGCAAGATCTGCTTTCATGATAAATTCGCTACCCTCAATCGGTTCGCGATTGTCATTAACACGAATGCATTTCACGCCAGAAAGTTTTCCGTTGCGCCCGACAAACTCAAGGGTTGCCACCATGAATTCACGCTTGGCACCTTCTGCCTGTGAAGATGATGTGCGCATCTTTGTTGCCCAATACGGCCAGACCATCATTTTGTCTTCACGCTCTGGAGGCTCGGGGCGAATATCCAATTGAGTGACGTTCACTGCACCCTGACGGAAAGATGTGCCCACGCAGTCAGAGGCAGTATCACCGCCACCCACAACAACAATGTTTTTGCCTGCAGCCCAAATTTCTTCTGATGGCCAGCCAGCGCTGTTGATTTGTTCGCCACCAATTCGGCGGTTTTGCTGGACGAGAAACGGCATCGCATCATACACACCTGCTAGTTCCTGACCGGGTAGTTTCGGATCGCGTGGTATTTCCGAACCAGCGGCGATTAAAACCGCGTCGTGATTTTCTTTGATTTCGTTTGCTGAAATATCGTTTCCGATATCGCTATTGCAATGAAACGTAACGCCTTCTGCCTGCATCTGCTCGACACGGACATCAATGTAATGTTTTTCCATTTTGAAATCTGGAATGCCGTAACGCAGTAATCCGCCTGGTTTACTTTCGCGTTCATAAACGTGGACTTCATGGCCCACACGCGCAAGTTGTTGTGCGGCTGCAAGGCCCGCAGGACCGGAGCCGATGATGGCAACTTTCTTGCCTGTTTTTGTCTCTGCCGGTTCCGGTTTGATCAAGCCAAGTGAATAGGCTTTATCTGCAATTGCCTGCTCTACGGTTTTGATCGCAACCGGTTCGTCTTCCAGGTTTAACGTACATGCTTCCTCGCAGGGTGCGGGGCAAATGCGCCCCGTAAATTCGGGAAAGTTATTGGTTGAATGAAGATTGCTGACAGCCTGTTCCCAATCATTTCCATAGATCAGGTCATTCCAGTCTGGAATCTGGTTGTGAACAGGACAACCGGTATCGCCGTGACAATAGGGTATGCCACAATCCATGCAGCGGGCGGCCTGCTTTGCCACTTCCGTGTCGGACATTGGAATAGTAAATTCCTTGAAATGACGCACGCGGTCGGAAGCCGGACGATATTTCGGAACCTGCCTGTCTATTTCTAGAAATCCAGTAACTTTACCCATAATCTATCCTACTCCGCTGCGATCTTACCCATGCGACGGTCTTCCATCTCACGCAGTGCTCGTTTGTATTCAACCGGCATTACTTTCACAAATTGCGTGCGGTAGTTTTCCCAATCGTCGAGAATTTCGCTGGCGCGTGTTGAGCCTGTGTAATGCAGGTGGTTTGTGATCAGTTGGCGCAAGCGTTCCTGATCATGTCTGTTCATATTGCTGGTTACGTCAACACGGCCCTTGTGGTCGAGGTCACCTCCGTGGTGATGGAGTTTTTCCAACAGTTCATCTTCTTCTGGAAGCGGCTCAAGGTTGACCATTGCCATGTTACAACGCTGGGCAAATGTTCCCGATCTATCCATCACGTAAGCAACGCCGCCGGACATGCCTGCTGCAAAGTTACGCCCTGTACCCCCCAAAACGACTACAACGCCGCCGGTCATATATTCACAACCGTGATCGCCAACACCTTCTACGACGGCAACAGCTCCTGAGTTTCGAACAGCAAAGCGTTCACCTGCCACACCGCGGAAATAGCATTCGCCGCTAATGGCACCGTAAAGAACGGTGTTCCCAACGATGATGGAGTTTTCCGCAATCAGGCTGGATTCTTCAGCCGGTCTGATAACAATACGGCCGCCAGACAGGCCCTTGCCCACATAGTCATTTCCGTCGCCTTGCAGATCGAACGATATGCCTTGCGCAAGAAATGCGCCGAAGCTTTGGCCTGCAGTTCCTTTTAGTGATACTGCAATTGAATCATCAGGTAGCCCTTCATGACCATGAAGTTCTGCCAGTTTGCCAGATAGCATCGCCCCCACCGAACGGTTTACGTTCGTGATCGGCATTTCAATCTGTACTGTCTTGCTATCTTCTAACGCAGGCTTGGCTGCTTCGATCAATTTGCGATCAAGAATGTCAGAGATCGGATGGTTTTGAAGTTGGGTATGATAAATCTGAGATTTTTTTGCAGCAGGTTTATGGAAGATGCGGGCAAAGTCCAAGCCCTGACCTTTCCAGTGGTTGAGCATTTCAGATTTTTCGAGGAACTCACTTTCACCGATTAAATCATCAAACTTTGTGATGCCCATCTCAGCCATAATTTTACGAGCTTCTTCTGCAACGAAGAAGAAGTAGTTGATGACGTGTTCCGGTGTGCCACGGAAGCGTTTGCGCAGAACAGGGTCTTGAGTAGCAATTCCAACAGGGCACGTATTCAAGTGACACTTGCGCATCATGATGCAGCCAGCGGCGATCAATGGTGCGGTAGAAAACCCAAACTCATCAGCACCTAAAAGTGCGCCGATAATCACATCGCGTCCAGTCTTTAAGCCGCCGTCCACTTGCAGCTTAATCCGTGAGCGTAGTTTGTTGAGGACCAATGTCTGCTGTGTTTCAGCAAGCCCTAGTTCCCACGGGCTTCCTGCGTGCTTTAACGATGTTAGCGGGGAGGCGCCTGTGCCACCATCATAGCCTGAAACCGTGATGTGCTCGGCCCGTGCTTTGGCAACACCTGCGGCAACCGTGCCAACGCCAATTTCCGACACTAGCTTTACGGATATATCTGCTTTTTCATTGACGTTTTTAAGGTCGTAAATAAGCTGCGCCAAATCCTCGATTGAGTAGATATCATGGTGTGGCGGTGGTGAGATTAGACCCACACCCGGAGTTGAGTGCCGTGTTTTCGCGATTACAGCGTCCACTTTGTGACCTGGTAATTGGCCGCCTTCACCGGGCTTTGCACCCTGGGCAACCTTGATCTGGATCATGTCAGAATTCACCAGATATTCAGTCGTTACACCAAAGCGGCCTGATGCAACCTGTTTAATAGCGGAGCGTTCAGGATTGGGTGTACCGTCTTGAAGCGGGTAGAAGCGATCTGGCTCTTCGCCGCCTTCACCTGTGTTGGATTTGCCACCCATCTGGTTCATGGCAACTGCAAGCGTTGCATGTGCTTCGCGTGAGATTGAGCCAAAAGACATGGCGCCGGTTGAGAAGCGTTTTACGATTTCCGCAGCAGGTTCAACCTTATCAATGTCGACAGGTTTGCGGCCAAGATCAGATGCGGATTTAATTTTGAAAAGACCACGAATGGTTGAAAATTCTCTAGAGGCTTCGTTGGTTTCTTTTGCGTATTGGTCGTAGCGCTCAGAAGAATTGCCACGCACCGCATGTTGAAGATTTGCAACGTTATCGGGTGTCCATGCATGGGCTTCCCCGCGCATCCGGTAGGCATATTCGCCACCAATATCAAGCGCATGGGACAGCACCTGATCGCCGCCAAAAGCTTGTTCATGGCGGGCTAGCGTTTCTTTAGCCACTTCGTCTAGGCCAACCCCTTCAATCATAGAGGCGGTGCCGAAGAAGAATTCGTCAATCAGTTCAGAGGAAAGGCCAACCGCATCAAAAATCTGCGCTCCGCAATAGGACTGATAGGTGGAGATGCCCATCTTGGACATTACTTTTAGAATGCCTTTGTCGATTGCCTTGATGTAGCGCTCTACAATTTCTGTGGTGTCGACTTCATCAGGAAATTCGCCACGTGCATGCATATCTGCAAGCGTTTCGAATGCGAGATATGGATTGATTGCTTCTGCGCCATACCCTGCAAGAACACAGAAATGATGAACTTCGCGCGGTTCTCCGCTTTCAACCACAAGCCCGACTGATGTTCTGAGACCCTTGCGGATGAGGTAATTATGAACGGCTGCTGTAGCAAGCAGTGCAGGGATCGCAATGCGCCCTTCACCGATTTGACGGTCTGACAGGATGATAATGTTATAGCCGTTCTGGACAGCATTTTCTGCGCGTTCCCGCAACGAATTCAACGCGCCATCCATGCCTTCTGCACCACGATTGGCGTTATAGGTAATGTCCAGTGTTACAGTCTTGAACTGATTGTCTGCGATGTCACCGATCTCGCGGATCTTTTCCAGATCGTGATTGCTGAGGATGGGTTGGCGAACTTCCAAGCGTTTGTTTTCGGATAGGCCTTCGATACCAAACAGGTTCGGACGAGGGCCAATCAGCGAAACCAAGCTCATCACGGCTTCTTCGCGGATTGGATCAATCGGTGGATTCGTTACCTGTGCGAACAATTGCTTGAAGTAGGTGTAAAGTAGTTTTGGCTTATCTGAGAGCGCGGAGATCGGCGTATCAGTTCCCATAGAACCAATGCCTTCTTGGCCCGTTGTTGCCATCGGCGCCATGATCAAGCGGAGGTCTTCTTGTGTATATCCAAATGCCTGCTGGCGATCCAAAAGTGCGCTTGCACTTTCGCGCGGTTGCCGCGTTGGGATTGGCATTTCTTCAAGAACGATCTGGGACTGGTCCAGCCATTTTTGATATGGATTATCCGTTGCCAGTTGTTTCTTGATTTCTTCGTCAGAAATAATGCCGCCTCTCTCAAGGTCGATCAGCAACATTTTGCCAGGCTGCAAACGCCACTTCTGGATGATGTCTTCCTCTTTGACGGGAAGCACGCCGGATTCTGACGACATGATAATCCGGTTGTCTTTGGTAACCAGATAACGCGCAGGACGTAGGCCATTACGGTCCAGTGTGGCGCCAATTTGACGGCCATCTGTGAACGCAACTGCTGCTGGTCCATCCCACGGTTCCATTAACGCAGCGTGATACTCATAAAATGCGCGACGATCTTCATCCATCAGCGGATTATCTGACCAAGCCTCGGGGATGAGCATCATCACAGCATGGGCAAGTGAATATCCGCCCATAAACAAAAATTCCAATGCGTTATCGAAACACGCTGTGTCAGATTGGCCTTCATACGAGATTGGCCAAAGCTTGCTGATGTTTTCGCCAAACAATGGAGATGATACGGAAGCCTGACGGGCGGCCATCCAGTTTACATTGCCGCGCAGTGTATTGATCTCGCCATTATGCGCGACCATCCGGTAGGGGTGTGATAATTTCCATGACGGGAATGTATTGGTTGAGAAGCGTTGGTGCACCAGAGCAAGCGCTGATTTGAAATCGGGGTTTTGCAAGTCATCGTAATACGGACCCAACTGGTCTGCCAGAAACATGCCTTTGTAGACAATCGTGCGCGACGAAAATGAAACTATGTAGAACCCGCTATCACGTGCGTTTGTGTTGTTGAAAATCCGGTTCGAAATCACCTTGCGAGCAACGTATAATTTCCGGTCTAATTCATCACCCGTGAGAGATGTATCGCGGGGGCGTACGAAGAGCTGAAGATGAAATGGTTCTGTGCTCATAATCTCTGGGTCTTGCGACAAATGAGAATTATCAACTGCAAGATGGCGCTCGCCCAGTAGAAGCAATCCTTCTTCGGCAATCACGCCTCGCACGATATCCAGAACTTGGTTGCGAAGGTCTGTGTCCGTTGGCAGAAATAGTTGCGCCACACCATATTCATTCTGTGCAGGTAATTCAAAACCTGCTTCAGAGCATACGTTTTTGAAAAACTCATGGGGAATCTGAAGCAACATGCCTGCGCCATCCCCCATCAACGGGTCAGCACCTACTGCGCCGCGGTGTTCGAGGTTTTTGAGGATTTCTAATCCATCCTGAACGATTGAATGGCTGGCTGTTCCATCCAAATTTGCAACAAAGCCTACGCCGCAGGCATCTTTTTCGTGGCGGGGGTCGTAAAGGCCTTGCTTTTCTGGCATTCCGTTTGAGCCTGAAAAGTTAGAATATGTGTCAATTTCGCCATTTATACGGTGTGTCATGTCACGTTTCCCTCGCCGCAATCGGTAGACGATGCAGGCCCATCTTATATTTGGTTTTGCCAAGAATTTGGCTAGATTTAGCGCTGTTGTGTTGCGCTTTCAATCTCTGTCCCGTGGTGCGACGCTATTCCAGGTGCATCCATGGCTCACAGAAAAAAGGTCAGCATTGCTGCCATTTCCACGTAAAATGCCAAAAACCTGATCAAGAGGCAAGAATAAATAAGTCATTGGCTTAGAATCTTTGACATGTGGTTTAACATCATCAATCATAGGACTTGCTATACATGCAGTGTTCCTGTGTGATGTTTTTGAGTTTCAGTGACCAGACAGGACTTGGGGAGGGATTTGAATTCAACGCCCCTGAAATCAGATCCAAGATCCGATTGTTCAAAAAGGCTGGCTACTGAGGGCCCGGCTTCCTTCTGGAGCCGGGCCTTTTAATGTGATTGCGGTTAGGCGAGCTATCAACCTAGCTGGTTGTTCTAAGGTTAGATGAGTATGCAGTTTGCAAGCGATAACTGGGCGGGGGTTGCCCCCGAGATATCCAAGGCTTTGTCAGATCATGCGCAAGGTCATGCGGTTGCCTATGGTGACAGTGATCTGGATCGGTTTATTGAGGCGCGCTTTGCAGAAATTTTTGAACAAGAATGTGAAGTTTTATTTGTTGGGACGGGTACTGCTGCAAACTCATTGGCTGCGGCTGCATTGGCGCGCGCTGGCGGTGTTGTATTTGCGCATAGTGAAGCTCATGTTCGGGCCAATGAAGGGGGTGCGCCTGAGTTTTTAACAAGCGGCGGTCGCATGGTTCCTGTTAGTGGCGACCATGGAAAAATTGATCCGGCGGCCCTTAGAAAAACATGCAAGGCCTATCCCAATACATTCAATCATTTGGGGCAGGGCACTTTGATAACCCTGACTCAAGCGACCGAAGCAGGTACGGTTTACTCTTGCGATGAAATCAAAGCATTGTGCGATGTGGCGAAAGAAAACCATCTGCCGGTTCATATGGACGGTGCGCGTTTTGCCAATGCGCTGGTGAAATTAAACTGTTCCCCTGCAGAAATGACATGGAAACAGGGTGTTGATCTTGTGTCTTTCGGTGGCACAAAAAATGGCTGCTGGTGTGCAGAAGCACTGATTGTTTTTAATAAAAACCTTTCTCAGGATTTTAAGTTTGCCCGTAAGCGGATGGGGCATTTATTTTCAAAAACGCGGTTCATTAGTGCTCAATTGGAAGCGTATTTACGCGATGATCTTTGGTTGCGTTTGGCACGGCACGCCAATGCGATTGGCGAAGAGTTAGAGACGGTACTTATTAACTCAAACCGCTTAAGGCTTGCGTGGCCTGGCCAGTCCAATCAGGTGTTTTTTATAGCGGAGCAAGAGTTTGCGAATTCATTGCTAGAGAAAGGTGCCAGTTTTTATCCTTTTGCAACGCCTGTTTCGATGCAGGACGAGTTAAGTGATAGCGAGCATGTTTACCGGATGGTCACGAATTTTGCATCAACAAGCGAGGAAGTATCCGCATTTGAAAATCTGCTTGCTACTTCTTGAGTGTAAATAAAAAAGAGCGCCCGAGTGAGCGCCCTTCGTTTATCGTATAATACGATAATTTACTTAGCTTTAGCGCCTTCGATCTGTTTTACTGTTTTCGCGATTTCGATCTTGCGAGGTTTCATAGCCTCAGGAATTTCACGAACCAGATCTATATGAAGCAGTCCGTTTTCTAGGCTTGCTTCTCGCACTTCCACATGGTCAGCAAGTTGGAAGCGTCGTTCAAATGAACGCGCTGCGATGCCTTGAAACAGAACTTCTTTTGAAGTGTCTTCTTCTTCGGCCTTGCTTGCCTTAATAGTAAGAGCGTTTTGCTTCGTCTCGATTGAAATTTCATCCTCGGCGAATCCTGCTACCGCCATAGTGATACGGTATGAATCATCGCCGGTACGCTCAATATTGTAGGGTGGATAGGCCTGAGAATTATCCGGCTGCGTCATGTTGTCGAGCAGTGAAAAAAGGCGGTCGAAACCTACAGTTGAACGGTATAGTGGTGAATAGTCTATAGTACGCATAAAATGTCCTCCTTGAAGCGACGTTTGCGTTTAGGGGCATTTTGCCCGGTTTTAATTTCCCTCCATTCATATGGCAGGGGTAATTGCAGGACCCGTCTGGCGTCCTGGTAAATAGTTGGTTATTGATAGGCGCGATTTCAAGGATTTGATTAAATTGTCAGAAAATTCCCAACCCATTCTGCAAAACCCCGATTATAACCCTATGCCGGAACCGGAAACTATCGGGTATGTCACCACACCAGATGGTGTGCGTTTGCGCTATGCGCGTTGGAAGGCTGCAAAAGCGCCTATCAAAGGCACAATTCTGTTTTTGCAAGGCCGCACGGAATATATCGAAAAAGGGTATGAAACCATCAATGATCTAATCTCAAAGGGATTTGAGGTATTGGCCTTTGACTGGCGTGGGCAGGGTGGATCAGATCGTCTGCTCGAAGATCCTCGAAAGGGCTATGTCGATAATTTTGATGATTATGTCACGGACATTGAAGCTATTATTTCTGATGTGGCACTGCCTGATTGTCGCGCGCCTTTATTCATTCTGGCGCATTCGACAGGGTCATTGGTTGCCTTGCTGGCTGCTCCAAGGATCAAGAATAAGATTAAGCGTATGGTTTTATGCTCTCCGTTGATCGGTCTTGGTCCGCAGATTGTTTCTGAAGGAATGGTCGGGCTGTTTTCCGGTGGATTAACTGCTCTGGGCTTGGGAGACCTTTATCTAGGCGGCGGTGGGACACCAAGCGAGAACCGTGCCTTTACTGCTAATATTGTTACGTCTGATACGTCCAGATATGAGCGTAACCAGAAGTTCGTAGAAGAGTTTCGCGACCTGTCGATTGGTGGGCCAACAGCTTCATGGGTACATGCCGCCACCCATGCGATGAAGCAATTAGCAAATCCAGATTTTTATCAGGATATTACGACGCCCATTCTCTTTTTACTGGCTGGCAATGACCGAGTGGTTAATAATGAAGCAGCAGAAAACCTTGCAATCCGATTGCGTTCAGGATCATCGCTCACGATTGACGGGGCCAAGCACGAGTTAATGCAGGAACGTGACGCATTTCGCGAACAAATGCTTGCGGCTGTATTCTCATTCATTCCCGGGTCTTGAGTTAGCGCTACGTTTTGTAACTTTCTGCGATTATCATTAGTGCCTCTTTGTGCAATTCTTGGTTGGCACTTGCGATTACATTGCCAGCCTTTGAAATCGGATTGCCCTGCCAGTCAGTCATCACACCTCCAGCGTGTTCTATGATCGCGATAAGTGCTGCAACATCATGAAGGTGCACACCTGCCTCCATGACAATATCTACATGCCCCGCAGCCAACATACAAAATGCGTAACAATCTGCGCCATATCGGGTAAGGCGTGTTGCTTTGGTAAGTTGAGCGAGCACTGTTGCATCAACTCCGTGATATAACTCTGGTGCTGTCGTCATCAAGAGTGCGTTTTTACACGATTGGGTATCGCTTGTTTTGAGCGGTGTGGTTTGTCCGGCCAATGTCAGAGAAGAAATTTCACCGTCACATAAAAAGCGTTCGCCCGTAAAGGGCTGATCCATCACACCTGCAAGTGGCTTGCCCTTATGGAAAAGCCCGATCAATGTACCCCATACAGGGATACCGGAAATAAAGGCACGCGTTCCGTCAATCGGGTCAATGATCCATTGATAATCAGCGTCGCTGTTATAGGCACCGTGTTCTTCGCCCAAAATTCCATGATCTGGAAATGTGCGTAGTATTTCTTCGCGAATGACACGTTCGGCTTCTTTATCGGCGTGCGTTACCGGATCGAACCCGATTTCGTTTTTGTTGGTAATTTTGGTTTGGGTTCGAAATCTGGGTAGGGTTTCTCGTGCGGCTCGTTCACATAATGAATTTAGAAAGCGCGCAATTTCAACGGGTGCAATCATCTATTCAGCTGCAAGAGGCTGTGAGCCATGCATATCGGTGAAGTCTAGCTTTGTGAGGCTTGCAAACAGATCTGTCAGATCGTTGCGCAGAGAATCAAAATACGGATTTGGAGTCATGTTTACTTCATTCATATAAAGACCACGATTGATCTCGATTTGCAGCGCATGAAGGCCATTTTCTGGGCGACCATAATGTTCTGTGATGAAGCCTCCCGCATAGGGTTTGTTCAATTCCACATGATAGCCCATTTCGCGTAGCGAGGTTTTTGCCTGATGAATGATGCCGGGCGAACAGCTGCTGCCAAACCGATCACCCAAGACAAAGTCTGCTCGAAGTGCACTTGCCTGTAGTGGATTGTTTGACGGCATGGAATGGCAATCAAGCAGTAGCGCGCAACCAAACGTTATATGAGCCTTTGCAAGAAGCCCGCGCAGCGCATTGTGATAGGGTTTGTAAAACGTCTCTACGCGCCAAAGTCCTTCCTGCGCTGTTAAAGGCTGGGCGTATATCTCGGTACCTTCCGCCACGATCCGAGCAATTGTTCCAAGTCCACTGGCGACACGCACTGACTTTGTATTCACAAATCCCGGTAATTCATCACTGAACATATTTTGGTCCAGTTCGAACGGCTCGCGGTTTACGTCCAGATAGGCGCGGGGAAAGTCCGCACTAAGAAGTGGCAGGTCGAGAAGTTTGCCGCCTGAGACCAGTTCATCGACCATAAAATCTTCTGAACTTCTTATTGTATGCGGCGTTAGTTTGGAACTTGCCAAAAACTCCCAAGGGTAGTTTCGACCACTGTGAGGTGAGTTCAACACAATTGGAGCAGCGCTTACCTGCGGTACATGTATCTTAAAGACCTGAGGGTCAGTGTCTTTTTCGCTCACTTGCATCAGGCTTTGACTTTCTCCAGTTTCACAAAGTATTTATATGTTAGCGTCTCAATGTCTATACACCAAGCCATGATCATGGTTGAAAAACAAGGGTTTGACTTGGGTGGCAATCTTGAAGAATATCTATATTGGCAGATTATTTTTATAATCCGTGGATTTTGGAACAGTATTTGCAAAGCGGTCCACCTAACCAAGTGAAGGTATGATAGTTTCGTTCACCTGAAATTTACCAGTTTCACATGATATATGACCAACGAATCAATGAAGAAGCCCGATCCGAATGAATAAAATTCTCCTTGCTGAAGATGATAACGATATGCGCCGCTTTCTGGAGCGTGCTTTGGAAAAAGCAGGCTATGAGGTGGTTGCTTACGATAACGGGTCTAGTGCCTATGACCGGCTGCGCGAAGAGCCGTTCAAATTGCTTCTGACGGATATTGTGATGCCGGAAATGGATGGCATTGAGCTTGCGCGTCGGGCAACAGAAATCGATCCCGACATGAAGGTGATGTTTATCACGGGCTTTGCAGCCGTGGCACTTAATCCGGATTCGGAAGCTCCTAAGGACGCTAAAGTACTTTCCAAGCCGTTTCACCTGCGTGATCTCGTGAACGAAGTTGAAAAAATGCTGGCTGCTGCCTAGAGCGTGCCTGTCTTGGATTGCATCGATTTGATGGGTTGGATTTTTGATTTC
>CAZEPF010000090.1:0-3745 GCA_964514045.1 uncultured Rhizobiaceae bacterium
ATTTTGGTGGCAAGCTTGCTGAGTTGGGCTCTTTTGTAGGGTCACATGCGGTTGTCGTTTTATCCGATCAAGACAATATCAAGGATGCAGTTCTCAACACTCTGAAATTCTTCAAACATGAGTCGTGTGGTCAATGTACGCCATGTCGTGGTGGTACGGAAAAAATGGTTTCCATGCTGCAAAAAGGTGGCTCATTGGATGAAGATGCAATCCGCGATCTTGAGATTGTGATGCGGGATTCCTCTATCTGTGGTCTGGGCCAAGCCGCTCCTAATCCGGTCAATCATTTGTTGAAGTATTTTCGGGAAGATTTGAAAGGATAAGCTGCAATGAAAGCTTATATGATTGGACGTGTTGACGTCACTGACCTTGAAAAATGGAAAGAATATGCAGGTGCTGCTGGTCCGGCAACGGAGAAATTTGGTGGCAAATACATCGTACGGGGTGGTGCGATGGAAGGGCTTGAGAATTTTGAAGATGAAGGCAAGCGGCTGGTTGTTGTAGAGTTTCCAGATATGGATGCAGCGCGTAACTGGTATAATTCACCTGAATATCAGGCAGCTAAAGAACTGCGCGAAGGTGCTGGGTTTGCCCGCTTCACATTGGTTGAAGGGTTTGAGGGATAATCTGCTTTTATGCAGATGACGGAGAAGACACATGAGTGATCCAATTAAATTCAGTCTTGATGGCAAGCAGGTTACTGCAAGTGACGATGAAACCATTTGGAGTGTTGCCAAGCGCGAGGGCACGCGCATCCCCCATCTCTGTCACCTTGATAAGCCAGGTTATCGTTCTGACGGTAACTGTCGCGCCTGCATGGTCGAAATTGAAGGCGAGCGTGTGCTTGCTGCTTCCTGTGTGCGTAAACCGTCCGAAGGAATGGTCGTAAAGACGGATACCGAGCGTGCGGATAAATCCCGCAAAATGGTATTTGAAATGCTGGCTGCTGACATGCGTCCACGCGAAGAAAGCCCTGACAATCAATCTGATTTTTGGATGTGGGCGGAAAGCATGGGGATTTCCGGTTCTGATCGCTACGAAAGCAAGTTTAAAGCGGGGCAACATGTAGAGTTTGATATTTCCAATCCTGCAATCGCCGTGAACATGGATGCCTGTATTGCTTGTAATGCGTGCGTGCGTGCGTGTCGTGAAGTGCAGGTCAATGATGTCATCGGAATGGGTGAGCGCGGCAGCCATTCTGTGCCTGTGTTTGACCTTGCTGATCCAATGGGTACGTCAACTTGTGTTACATGCGGTGAGTGCGTTCAGGCCTGTCCAACAGGTGCATTGTACGAAAAAACTCTTATGGATGATGCGGGCAAGTCTCGTGAGATTGCCGAGTTTGACAAGGAGGTTGATTCTGTTTGTCCGTTCTGTGGTGTGGGGTGTCAGACCACAGTTCGTGTGAAAGACAATAAAATTGTTCAAGTAGATGGGCGCGACGGTCCGGCCAATGAGAACCGTCTTTGTGTAAAGGGACGTTTTGGCTACGATTACGTGATGAGTTCCGAGCGCCTTACGAAACCGCTTATTCGCCGTGACGATGCGCCTAAAGCTGGTGACATAGACATGCGCTTTATGAAAGTGGAAGATGTTTTTCGTGAAGCAAGTTGGGAAGAGGCAATGGAACTGGCCGCTTCCGGTTTGAAGAAAATTCACAATGATCGTGGCGGCAATGCGCTTGCTGGATTTGGGTCGGCAAAAGGTTCGAACGAAGAAGCCTATTTGTTCCAGAAGTTTATCCGTCAGGGTTTTGGTACCAATAACGTTGATCACTGTACGCGACTTTGTCACGCGTCATCTGTTTCTGCTTTGCTAGAAGGTGTTGGTTCGGGTGCAGTTTCTGCACCATTTACCGACGCGGAAAAATCTGACTGTGTGATTGTGATTGGTGCGCGTCCTGCCCAAAACCACCCAGTAGCAGCCACGTATTTTAAACAAGCAGTAAAGAAGGGCACCAAGCTGATCATTATGGATCCGCGTGGACAAGACTTGATGCGTCACGCAACGCATTCATTGCAGTTCAAGCCCGGCACGGATGTTGCCATGCTCAATGCGTTGTTGCATGTGATCATCGAAGAAGAGTTGTATGATGAGCAATACATTCAAGCTAATGTAACAGGCTTTGAAGCTTTGAAAGAAAAGGTGAAGGATTTCTCGCCCGAGGCAATGCAGGAAATTTGTGGCATTGAGGCGGCAGTTCTTCGCGATGTTGCTCGCACGTATGCAACGTCTGAGCGTTCCATTATTTTTTGGGGCATGGGTATTTCCCAACACACACATGGTACGGATAATTCGCGTTGTTTGATTGCGCTTGCCTTGATCACAGGACATGTGGGTCGTGAAGGTGCGGGACTACACCCATTGCGTGGACAAAACAATGTGCAGGGTGCCTCTGACGCTGGCCTTATTCCGATGATGTATCCTGATTATCGTCCGGTTGAAAATGTTGGTTTCCGTGAAGATATGGAAGACTTTTGGGGACGTACACTTGATCCGAAAAAGGGTCTTACTGTTGTTGAGATTATGGATGCTATCCATGATGGCGAAATTTCTGGCATGTACATTATGGGTGAAAATCCAGCTATGTCTGATCCGGATCAAATTCATGCGCGTTCAGCTTTGGCAAAGCTTGATCATCTTGTGGTGCAGGATATTTTCCTTACGGAGACATGCTGGCATGCCGATGTAATTTTACCAGCGTCTGCGCATGCAGAAAAGCTTGGTACGTTTACCAATACCAACCGCCAGGTTCAGCTGGGACGTCCTGCGCTTAATCCTCCGGGTGAGGCGCGTCAGGACTGGGAACTGATCGTCGAACTTGCCAATCGTGTAGGTCTTGAGTGGGCGTATGATGGTGTAGGTGATGTTTACAAAGAGATGTCAGACACGATGAAGTCTCTTAACTACATCACTTGGGAACGTCTAAACGAAGAAGATGTCGTGACATACCCCGTTGATGAACCAGGCGGTTTTGGTAATGAAGTGATCTTTACCGATGGGTTCCCGACAACTGACGGGCGTGGAAAGATCGTACCTGCTGATCTGCTGCCGCCGGATGAAGTGCCTGATGAAGAGTTTCCAATGGTGCTGACAACGGGCCGTTTGCTGGAGCATTGGCATACAGGTGCGATGACACGACGTTCGGAAGTGTTGCATGATCTTGAACCAGAAGGCATCGCTGCCATGAATGGCCGTGAAATCGAACGCTTGGGTTTGGAAGCAGGTCAAATGATTGAAGTCGCAACGCGCCGCGGAACAATTCAGGCTGTATTGCGCAGGGATCGGGACGTGGCAGATAATATGGTTTTCATCCCGTTTTGCTTTAATGAATCGCCAGCAAATCGTTTGACCAATCCACAGCTCGATCCATTCGGGAAAATTCCAGAATTCAAATATTGTGCTGCAAAGGTTGGCCCGTCTGTTCAAAGAGAAGCTGCTGAGTAATAGTCTATCATTTCGATAGGAAGCGCTTTTCTAGGCCAAAAATGATGTTAGCGCTGGCTAGGAAGAGTAGTGCTGAAAGACCAATTTTTGAGTAAAACTCCATAGTACCTTGTATCAGGTAGGCGTGCATTATTGTTCCTACAACAATAACAGAGGCTAATCCTTTGTGCGCCATGCGCCATAGTTTTGGACTGATGCGAAATCGTTTTCGCGTAGCAGCAAGCAGTGCTGTGATGAAAACTGCCCACATGGCAGTGACGCCCCACGCTGAAAACGGGGTGGGGGAATCGTACAGTAA
>CAZEPF010000090.1:3755-11686 GCA_964514045.1 uncultured Rhizobiaceae bacterium
GTACAGTAATGCGTCAATTACATCAGGCGGACTTGTAATATATAAACCGACTACGTGAATGATCAGGGTGCCTGTTAAAGCAATACCGGTCCATTTGTGAAGGTTTCGGCTAGTGCGCGGTGATAGATTGGGTAGATGTCTGCCGATCGCTAAAGGTTGCAAAAGCAAGAGTGCCATCGCAGCAATGCCAGCAAATCCTGCAATAATGTAAACCGCACTGCGCCATTGTAATTGTGGGCTAAAGGCAGCAGCGATTATTGGGATTACCAACGCAACAATAATTACGGTCCAAATCATGATGGACCGGAATGTTGTTGTATTATTTTTACCCGACATACTTATGCAGGTTGTAAAACAAAGTCTGCAGTCAGGGACGTGTCTGTGGGATTACTGATAACAGGGCGCAGAAAAACGGTTTCAAATTCTTCACTGTCATATGCCAAATGCGCATGTGCTTGGCCAAATGCAGGGACAATCTGTGGCATTTCCAAACTAAAAATTCCATTCTCGTCTGTCAGTGTAGCCCCGTGGCTTGCAGGGTCGCTTTCATAGCCCTCAGTTGTATGGGCCCAGATTTGAATTCGTTGATTGGGGAGTGGGGCACCATCGCCAGCGCGGCGAACTGTTCCGCTCATCCAAAAACCACCATTGCCGATTTTTTCAACGATCGGAGCGCCAGCTCTGTAGTTATTAGATCCACCTCGCATTGATTTTGTTGGAGCAAAGTCTTGAGCAATCGTAGGCATGCCTGAAAAAATGAGGCCGGATGCACCTGCGGCTGTTCCAGCTAAAAGTGTTCGACGATCAAGATTTATTTTTAACATTTGATATCTCTTCATTTGTGAACTTGAATAGGCTTATCCTCTATTTGTGGAGCTTTTTTGTTAAATTCAATTCATACGGGTATTCTTTTCATTCAAAACAATTTGAAAACTTTATGTGTTGGACAAGACCAAATTTTGAGTGAAATCTGCCTAACCAATTAAACGGTCAGTATACACATCAAAATTTGCATAACGAATTCATACTTTCTGACTGTTGCCATTTTTGAGGGCAGGGCATAAACCTGTACGAGACTCATAGACTTGCAAACAGGTTTTCTTTCCCATGAACATTCATGAATATCAGGCAAAAGCTCTTCTAAAAGAATTTGGTGCTCCGGTTGCACAAGGTGTTCCTATCTTTACAACCGACGATGTGGATGCGGCAATTAATGCGCTTCCAGGACCACTTTACGTTGTAAAAAGCCAAATTCATGCAGGTGGACGCGGTAAGGGCACGTTCAAAGAATTGCCAGAGGGTGCAAAGGGTGGCGTTCGCCTTGCTTTTTCACCGGATGAAGTTCGTTCCCATGTTGGTGAAATGCTGGGTAATACTCTTGTTACCAAACAAACAGGACCTGACGGGAAGCAGGTCAACCGTCTGTATCTTGAAGACGGGGCAGATATTGATCGCGAACTATATTGTTCCGTTTTAGTTGATCGCGAAACAGGCCGTGTTTCATTTGTTGCTTCAACCGAAGGTGGCATGGACATTGAAGCGGTTGCGGAAAAAACACCGGAACTAATTCATACTATTCCAATTGATCCTGAAACAGGATGCACGGCGGATGATGTTGCCAAGCTTGTTTCTGCGTTCAAACTTGAAGGCGCTGCTGCTAAAGACGCGCAAAGCCTATTCCCAATTCTCTATAATGCATTTGTTGAAAAAGACATGTGTTTGCTTGAGGTTAATCCGTTGATCGTTATGGAAGACGGGCATCTTCGTGTCCTCGATGCAAAAATGTCTTTTGATGGAAATGCTGAATTCCGTCATGCTGATCTGCAAGAGCTTCGTGATCTTACAGAGGAAGATGACAAGGAAATTGAAGCTTCTAAATATGACCTTGCTTATATCGCATTGGATGGTGACATCGGTTGCATGGTCAATGGTGCCGGTCTTGCGATGGCAACCATGGATATTATCAAGCTTTATGGTTCATCGCCTGCAAACTTCCTAGATGTTGGCGGCGGAGCGACGGCCGAGAAGGTTACGGCAGCGTTCAAAATCATCACATCTGATCCAAATGTCAAAGGTATTTTGGTGAATATTTTTGGTGGTATTATGCGTTGTGACGTAATTGCAGAAGGTGTTCTAACGGCGGTGACGGAAGTTGGCCTGACTGTGCCATTGGTCGTTCGTCTCGAAGGTACCAAAGTTGCTGAAGGTAAGGCGATGATCAACAATAGTGATCTTGATGTGATTGCTGCTGATGATCTCGATGATGCAGCTCAAAAAATTGTTAAAGCTGTTAAAGGTTAGTTGGAGCTTTTTGTGAATTCACTACTAAAACTTTGTGCTGCTGCATTTATTTCAATGTCTGCACCAATCCTTGCTTTTGCTCAGTCGGATGCGCCAACCAATGATACTGATCCTGTGCTTGTGTTTAACCGTGTGTGCTATGCGCAGGTGCCTGTCTTGGATAATATTCGTCAACTGGCACAGCAACAGGCGTGGAAGCCTATGGCTGGAGAAGATCTTCAACAGTTTACTACAAGTGAAAATACAGCGGTGCTTGAAGGCTGGGATGTAAAAATCACTCAGCGCTTGTATCGTCTGGGTATTGTGCAAGACAGTGTGTCAGGGAACTTTAAAGAAAACTTTCCTGATTTTTCTGACGGCACGGTAACGAGTTGCTCGCTTGTTCTGGATGGACGCGATAGTGCAGAGATCATTCTGGAAAGAATGGTAACGCTTGCTCAAAAAGATCCGGTCAGCACAAATGTTCCTGATGGTGATTTGCTGACCACAACTTGGGCGGGGGGAAACGAAGATTTCAAAGTTTTCCTATTTCTGAAAACCGATGCCAAAGGTAATGCCAACCTTCTGAACGTCACTATTTTGTCTAAAGCAGAAACCTAATCAGGGTCAGTCATATATACTGCGCCTCAATAATAACCTGTAATTGATTGAAACGGACTGGAAACCGAAATGTCTATCCTCATCGACCAGAATACCAAAATCCTTGTTCAAGGCCTGACGGGCAAAACAGGATCGTTCCATACCGAGCAATCACTTGCTTACCATGGTACTCAGATGGTGGGCGGTACGCACCCGAAAAAGGGTGGCGAAACCTGGACCGGTGGTAACGGAGAAACATTGCCGATTTTTTCTTCCGTTGCAGAAGGTAAGGAAAAAACAGGCGCAAATGCTTCTGTTGTCTATGTGCCACCGGCAGGTGCGGCAGGTGCAATTATGGAAGCAATTGAAGCCGAAATTCCGTTGATAATCTGTATCACGGAAGGTGTTCCTGTGATGGATATGGTGAAGGTAAAAGCCAAGCTGGATAAATCAAATTCACGTCTAATTGGTCCTAACTGCCCCGGTGTGCTGACACCGGAAGCCTGTAAGATCGGGATTATGCCAGGTTCTATCTTCAAAAAGGGTTCTGTTGGTGTTGTATCACGCTCAGGCACACTGACCTATGAAGCAGTATATCAGACTTCAAATGCTGGTCTTGGGCAAACAACGGCTGTTGGTATTGGCGGTGATCCGGTTAAAGGCACTGAATTTATTGATATGTTGGAAATGTTCCTTGCTGATGACGAAACAGAATCCATCATTATGATCGGTGAAATTGGTGGATCCGCAGAAGAAGATGCAGCACAATTTATTGCTGATGAACGCAAAAAGGGTCGTTCAAAGCCAATGGCAGGATTTATTGCGGGACGTACCGCGCCTCCTGGCCGCACAATGGGCCATGCAGGCGCCGTGATTTCTGGTGGTAAAGGCGGCGCAGAAGACAAAATTGCCGCTATGGAAGCTGCTGGCATTAAGGTTTCGCCTTCTCCAGCCAAGCTTGGCGAGACGCTTTTGGAAGCGATTAAAGGCTAGAACTTCCATACTGCTCACAGCTTCCCGTATAAGTACGGTTGCGCTTAGAGTCTCATTTTACTATTGAAGCGTCATCGCTAATTCTGAGCGGAGCATCAGAGCATGGAAAAATGGGTCTATACCTTTGGCAATGGCAGTGCTGAAGGCGAATCTGGTATGAAAAATCTTCTTGGAGGCAAGGGTGCAAACCTTGCTGAGATGAGTTCACTAGGACTGCCAGTTCCTCCCGGTTATACGATCACAACAGAAGCCTGTAATTGGTATTATGCCAATAACAAAACCTATCCTGACGCGCTTGATGCTCAGATGTTTGATGCACTTGGTACGATTGAAAGTGCGACAGGCCGTAAATTTGGTGATGCTGTTTCGCCATTATTGGTGTCAGTCCGCTCCGGCGCTCGCGCTTCCATGCCGGGCATGATGGATACTGTTCTCAATCTAGGGCTAAACAACGCTACGGTTTCCGCTCTTGCAAAAGAGGCGGGTGATGAACGCTTTGCCTATGATAGCTATCGTCGTTTTATTCAGATGTATTCAGATGTTGTGTTAGGCGTTGAACATCATGAGTTTGAAGAAATTCTTGAAGATGTAAAAGCCAATAACGGGTTTGAGCAGGACACCGATCTGCAAGCGTCTGACTGGAAGGGCGTCGTTGAGCGCTACCTGGCTAAAGTCGAAGAAGTTTTGGGCAAGCCATTTCCGCAAGACCCGAAAGAACAGTTATGGGGTGCGGTAAGTGCGGTATTCGCATCATGGATGAATTCGCGCGCGATCACCTATCGTAAGTTACACAATATTCCTGCGGAATGGGGAACTGCGGTCAGTGTTCAGGCCATGGTGTTTGGCAATATGGGCGAAACATCGGCAACAGGCGTTGCCTTTACGCGTAATCCGTCAACTGGTGAAAACAAACTCTATGGCGAGTTTCTTGTAAATGCTCAGGGCGAAGACGTTGTGGCAGGAATTCGCACGCCGCAAGACCTTACGGAAGAAGCAAGAATTGCTGCTGGATCAGATGCGCCATCGCTTGAGGCTGTATTGCCGAAAGCATTTGCTGAATTTGTTGAAACCGCAAACAAGCTTGAGGCGCATTATCGCGATATGCAGGACCTCGAATTTACGATTGAAAAAGGCAAGCTCTGGATGCTGCAAACCCGCTCTGGGAAACGCACTGCAAAAGCTGCACTGCGTATTGCGGTTGAAATGGCAGGTGAGGGATTGATTACCGAAGATGAGGCCGTCTTGCGAGTGGAACCGTCATCGCTTGACCAACTCCTGCATCCAACGATTGATCCTTCTGCTGAAAAGAAAATTATTGCAACTGGCCTCCCTGCGTCTCCAGGCGCAGCAACCGGGCAGATCGTGTTTAATTCGGAAGATGCTGAACGCATGAAGAATGAGGGCAAGCCTTGTATTCTTGTGCGGGTTGAAACAAGCCCTGAGGATATTCACGGGATGCACGCTGCAGAAGGTATTCTGACCGCACGTGGTGGAATGACCAGTCATGCTGCAGTTGTTGCGCGTGGCATGGGCAAACCCTGTGTGTCTGGTGCGGGCGGCATTCGAATTGATTATCAAAATGCTGAGTTAAAAGTGCCTGGACATACATTTACGGCAGGTGATGTTATCACCATTGATGGTGCATCTGGGCAGGTCTTGCTGGGTTCGGTTGCAATGCTGAGGCCTGAACTGTCAGGCTCTTTTGGCACGTTGATGGAATGGGCGGACAAGCTGCGACGCATGAAAGTTCGCACCAACGCTGAAACCCCAACAGATGCCAAGTCAGCGCGTTCGTTCGGGGCTGAAGGAATTGGGTTGTGTCGTACCGAGCATATGTTCTTTGAAGGTGAGCGGATTATTGCGGCACGTGAGATGATCCTTTCTGAAACGGAAGAGGATCGTCGTAATGCGTTGAACAAACTTCTACCTATTCAGCGTTCCGACTTTGTTGAATTATTTGAAATTATGAAGGGGCTTCCGGTTACAATCCGATTGTTGGATCCGCCACTTCATGAATTTTTGCCGCACACAGATAATGAGATCGACGAAGTTGCCAAAGCAATGGGTGTTGATCGCGAGAAGCTGCGTGCGCGCAATGTGGCCTTACAGGAATCCAATCCAATGTTAGGGCATCGTGGCTGCCGTCTAGCGATCTCTTATCCTGAAATTGCAGAAATGCAAACGCGCGCAATCATTGAAGCGGCAATTGAAGCGGGTAAAAAAACGGGTGAAACCGTTGTGCCTGAAATCATGGTGCCATTGGTCGGCATTCGTGCGGAATTAGACTTTGTAAAAGAGCGCATTATGAAAGTTGTTGAGGACGTTCAGTCGGAGACTGGGCAAAAGGTTGATTGTATGATCGGCACTATGATTGAATTGCCGCGTGCTTGCTTGCAGGCTGGTGATATTGCCGAAGCTGCCGAGTTTTTCTCCTTTGGAACAAACGATCTTACCCAGACAACCTTTGGAATTTCGCGCGATGATGCTGCAACCTTCCTGACACCTTATGAAGCTAAGGGTATCATTGAACGTGACCCATTTGTTTCGCTGGATCAAAAGGGTGTTGGTGAGTTGGTGTCTATGGCGACAGAACGTGGCCGATCTTCACGACCTGATATTAAATTAGGAATTTGTGGTGAGCATGGTGGTGATCCGGACTCAATCTACTTCTGCGAAAGTATTGGGCTGGATTATGTGTCGTGTTCGCCGTTCCGTGTTCCAATTGCCCGGTTAGCGGCTGCGCAGGCTGCTGTTAGACCCTAGAGATCAGTGCAAGCCAAGTTCAGAGGCGATGCGGGACAATTCAACCGCATTGCCGCACCCTGTTTTTTCACGAAGAGTTAAGCGATGGCTTTCAACTGTGCGAACAGAGATATTGAGCCTCTCGGCAATTACTTTGTTTTTAGCGCCTTTAGCGATTTCAAACAGAACCTGTTTTTCACGGGCGGAAAGCCTGTATTTACACGTATAGTTTTCTTGCTTGTTGATTTTTACATCATCAAAAGAGTTGAGTCGTGAACCAAGGTAAGTCCCGCCATTATGAATGGCCCTGACTGCGATCTCCATTTCTTCTTTCGACACATCTTTAAGCAAGTAGCCTTTTGCACCAATGCGAAGTGCCTCATGAACGTATTCAGGATTATCGTAAATTGATAGGATAACGATACGGCTTTCAGGGCGGTCATTTAATATGTGACGCGCTGCTTCCAAGCCCGACATATTTGGCATCGAAATATCGAGAAATATAATATCAGGCTTTGTGCGTTTGCAATGAGTGGTAGCGTCAAAGCCGTCTTTGGCCTCGCCACAGATTTCCATTTCACCGGACAATGTTAGTCTTGCTTTCAGGCCATCGCGAACGAGTTCATGATCATCTGCGATAAACACTCTAATTTTATCTGACATTCAAAAAATCCTGATACGAAATTACAATGCCTGCAACTTTATCACTTTTGCGGAGTTGGGATGAATACGTCAATAGATGTACCACTGGTTGATTTGTCATTCTTAGCGCTAATGATGAAGCGACCACCATGACTTTCCAATCGTTCCTTGATATTCCTGAGGCCCATTCCAGAAGATTGCGTGCCCTTAGTGTGTGAAGAAAGACCAACTCCATTATCGGAAATTTCCAGGCTGACGCCTTTTGAGGTTTTGTTCAAATCAATAATAACGTTTTGTGCGTTTGCGTGTTTTGCTACATTTGTCAGGGTTTCTTGAGCCACCCGATAAAGTGTTGTTTTTGCCCGATCATCTAAGGCATTGCCAACATTCTGAACGCTAACATCAGTTTTAATCGCAGTTTGGTTTTCAAAGTCTTTGCCTAAACTTTTCAGTGCCGCTGCTAGTCCCATGTCATCAAGTACAGAGGGTCTCAATGCCATTGAGATACGTCTTATCTCCGAAATTGCCGTGGATATTGCATTCATGGATTTTTCAACTGGTTCGTATATCTTGGGATTGGACTTTGAGTTTTCTCCAGCAAGATCGAGTGCATATCTGGCAGAAACCAAGAGTTGTGAAATACCATCATGAAGTTCTGTGGATACCCTTTTGCG
>CAZEPF010000091.1:0-11674 GCA_964514045.1 uncultured Rhizobiaceae bacterium
TACATTTGAACTTTTTTTTACTGTTTTTCTGTTTTTGTTTTCTTTATCTTTTATCTATCGTCTCCGTAGCTTTCAAAAAGCCTGATCTGCGTTTATCGTATCCTTGAACGCGTGTATGCCATTCGAAATTGGCACATAAGACATGCTCCCGTTACGAAAGCAGCGCAATGAATACACTTCTTTTACAAAACGCCAGAATTGTAGATGGCACCGCCGATCAGCCAACCGACCCGGTTGATATCGCAATCGAGAATGGTCGGTTTGTTGAAGTCGGTACCAGCATCTCTTTTTCTGCTGACCAAACGCTGGACTTAAAAAACGCGATTGTCATGCCTGGTCTGATCGATTGTCATGTGCATGTCTTGGCAACCACGGCCAACATCAATTTGAATGGCGAACTTCCCAATTCATGGGTGGCGCTTAAATCAGCGCAAATCATGAAAGACATGTTGATGCGCGGGTTTACGACAGTTCGTGATCTTGCAGGCGCAGACCGTGGCCTGCAAATGGCAGTGGAAGACGGATTGATTGATGCGCCACGTTTGGTGATTTGCGGCAAGGCACTTTCCCAGACCGGAGGCCATAGTGATCAACGCGGACCATACTCTAACCGCTCCGCTGAATTTTATGAGCATAAGCTAGGTGCGCTTGGCCGGATTTGTGATGGTGTCGAATCCGTTACCAGAGCTGCGCGTGAAGAACTAAAATGCGGCGCGCAGTTTATTAAAGTGATGGCCGATGGCGGTGTATCATCACCATCAGATCCTGTTGGCACGTTGGAATTCTCCATTGATGAACTCAAAGCCATCGTCGAAGTCACGAAAGGCTTCAACACCTATGTCGCCGCACATTTATATGATGATACGGCGATCAACCGTGCATTGGATTGCGGAATTGAATGCGTTGAACATGCCAATCTTATAAGTGATGAGACTATCGCTCGTATTTCCCGCGAAGGGCAATTTGTAGTGCCGACCAATATTACCTATGACCGCTTGGCAAAAGAAGGCGCTACCTATGGCTTGCCGCCCGCATCCGTTGCAAAAATTGAAGACGTTCGTGAAGCAGGCTTAAGCAGGTTAAGCAAACTCCATGAAGCAGGCATCACCGTCGGATATGGTTCAGACCTTTTAGGCGGAATGCACCCTGCACAATCCGACGAGTTCACTTTGCGAGGTGAGTATCTTCCAACAGATGCGGTGATACGCTCTGCCACAATAGATGCCGCGAAAGTATTACGGATGGAAGGTGAGATTGGAACCGTTAGCGCGGGCGCTCATGCAGATCTGATCGTTGTAGACGGTAACCCACTGGATGATTTATCACTGCTGACAAACCAAGGCGCGCATATTCCGCTCATCATGCAAGGTGGAAGTTTTAAGAAGCGAAACTAAGTCTACACTCTCAAAATAATGCGCTCAGCATCTTAAATGCCTAAGGCCCTACCCCTCACTCTTTTGATATCAGTTATGCAGGGACTATTTGCGCTTTATATTTTCGCAATTCGGAGCGAGCAAGGACCAGTAAGCCCCCGGCCATTGCCCCTAGTAAAATAGACATGGCAAAAATCAGCGAGGATTTTACCTCTAAGTTTGTGATCTTTGGCGAGCCAAAATGAACCGCTAACTTTCCATTCTCAATCGCGTTGATGAGTCGCTTTGCACTGAACAAGTTTCTGGCATAATATTCAGTCTTTAAGAGTGATGAATTTTGTTCTGTTTCGATCAAACTCAACTCAGTTTGTGCCTCTTTCAAAAAGCTATTGGTAACTTTTTTCATTTGCTGTTGAAAGAAAACTTCATAGTCACGGACGGATAGCGGGTCTTGTGTTGTCATGTAAAGATTTGACTCTCTGTTCGTTTTGACCCAATTTTTTCCCATCAATGTTGATATTATTTTTGTTTGCTCGCTTTCAATACACCGCACATTATCTCCACAAACCAATTGGGCATTTATCGAGTAAAGATTGAACGTGTAAGGCACCGAGATATTATATTTAGTTGGAAGAATTTGCGTATAAACAAAGCCTAGTGATAACGCGCATATAACAGTGCTTATTATGATCCACTTTCCATCCCAAAGCGTTTCAAATAACTCAAATAGATTGATTTCATCATTTGGTTGCATTTTTTACTTCACTACTTCATATATACAACCTTAGGTTGCATATATTTCAGCCTAAAATCAAGAAGTCACTTGAAAAAATTCCAACAGCAAAACTTTTGATCATATCCCAGCCCTTTCACGATCTCAGAAAGCGTAGTGAACCACACGCTTTCAAAAATTGAAATGCTGGAACTGTCACCTACGCGCTGACTTTATTCCCACTCGATTGTGCCGGGGGGTTTTGAGGTAACATCATAGACAACCCGATTGATGCCACGCACTTCATTGATGATCCGCGTTGCAGCCTGACCCAAAAATTTCATGTCATATGGGTAGAAATCAGCTGTCATACCGTCAACAGATGTAACCGCGCGAAGTGCGCACACAAATTCATAGGTGCGGCCATCGCCCATTACGCCAACCGTTTGTACGGGCAAGAGCACCGCAAAGGCTTGCCAAATCTCATCATAGAGGCCTGCTTTTCTGATCTCGTCGAGATAAATTGCATCAGCCTGACGTAGAATTTCCAGCTTGTCACGTGTGATACCGCCCGGACACCGAATGGCAAGGCCGGGGCCAGGGAATGGATGACGCCCAACAAATTTATCGGGCAATCCAAGTTCACGGCCCAAATCACGGACTTCATCTTTGAAGAGTTCGCGTAGCGGTTCCACCAATTGCATGTTCATGCGTTCTGGCAGGCCACCCACATTGTGGTGGCTTTTGATGGTCACCGATGGACCACCGGTGAAAGACACACTTTCAATTACGTCGGGATAGAGTGTGCCTTGAGCCAGAAATTCAGCGCCGCCTAGCTTTTTAGCTTCCGCTTCAAACACATCAATAAAGAGTCGCCCTATCGTTTTGCGTTTGGTCTCAGGATCAGATTCGCCCTCAAGCTCTTCGATGAACTGATCGCTGGCATCCACATGGATCAGCGGAATATTGTAATGCTCACGGAACATGGAGACGACATCTTCCGCCTCGTTCATGCGCATCAAACCATGATCAACCAGAATACATGTCAGTTGATCGCCAATGGCCTCATGGATGAGAAGTGCTGCAACAGATGAGTCCACGCCCCCTGATAGGCCACAAATGACTTTTTTGTCGCCAACTTGTTTGCGGATTGCATCGACCGCTTGTTCGCGGTAGGCGGCCATTGTCCAGTCGCCTTTTATGCCAGCGATTTTGTGAACAAAGTTAGAGATGATTTTTGCACCATCCGGCGTATGCACGACTTCTGGGTGGAACATGGTCGTGTAGTATTTACGTTCTTCATTCACGGAAACTGCAAAAGGTGCATTGGGCGATGTGGCGATCACCTCAAAGCCATCCGGCAATTCCGTGACGCGGTCTCCATGAGACATCCAGACAAGGTATTTGTTGCCGACATCCCAAACGCCTTCGAAAAGTGGGCTGGATTTATGAATCTCAATATCAGCTGCGCCAAATTCACGGTGATGGCCGCCCTCTACCTTGCCGCCGAGTTGCGTACACAAGGTTTGCTGGCCATAGCAAATCGCCATAATGGGCAGACCGGAATCAAATATTTCTTGCGGTGCGCGAGGGCTACCCTCATCAATTACCGAAGCAGGTCCACCTGAAAGAATGATGGCTTTAGGCTGCATCTCCGCAAAGGCATGGGACGCAGAATTAAACGGAACGATTTCGCAGTAAACCCCTGTTTCACGCACCCGTCGTGCGATGAGTTGGGTTACTTGAGAACCAAAGTCAATGATGAGAATTTTGTCGGTCTGGGAGGTCATGAAGGCTATGTACGTTAACTGCCGAAGCAGTGCAACGCGCAAGGCTTATTCACCCACTGAAAGCTGCAATTGTATGCTGGTTTGTGCTTGACAGTTTTGAAACCAGATTTCGGTTGAAACTTGCTTCCAGCGCATGACGCACTTCCGGGTTGCGATCCAGATGCGTGCGCAGGACCGCGCGATTAAATGAAAGATATCTGCCCGTCTGATTAGTCGTCACAGTGGCGGTTGCTTCCTTGCCCGTGAGATAACTCATCTCGCCTAGGAAATCGCCCGGACCTACAGATCCGATTGATCTTCCATCGCGCACCACATCTGCGCCGCCTGTGACAATAAATTTGAGGCTTTGTGGACAGGTTTCTTCGGTGATCAGAACTACGTTTTCTTCTACGTCAATCCACTCACCAAGCCGAACCAGTTTTCGGGCGTGAGCGCGCTCGACATCCGGCAGGCATGTTTTGATGAACATCATTTCCTCACGGTTCAAACGGCCACGGCGATTTTCGATTTGCAGTATCAAAAACTGGAAGAGATTGACGAGTGTAAACATGCTCTCCCAGAACATGGAAACAACGTCACCGATATTGAAGTAGAAGATCGCCGAGATTGACCCAGCCATGATCGCAAAAAAGCGAAGCAAATTCATGTTCCGCATCATCATGGAAATGATCAGCAAAACATATGCAAAATGGCCAACGAAGTTCTCCGGCTTGGAAAAATCAGCCCAGAATTCGGTCAGAAATTCACTCATAACTTTGGTCCAGCCCATCAACAAAGGGCAGTTTGATTAAACACTGACTTTATATTGCAAGGAAGATCTCTTGCAGATGTGACTTATTGCACACTGCGAACATCAGCGTGTTCAGACTGTGCGCTCCATCACTGCAAAAAAGAACCCGTCCGTGTTAACGGAGGCGGGCGTAAGAGTGACCGTTTTCATGTCGGAAGACCAAGGCGTTGGCTTATCAAACCCGAAAATATCCTGCCAGACCTCACCCGCTGAGACGACTTCAAATTCAGGATTATCTTCGATGAACGCATAGACTTGGTTTTCATTTTCTTCTGGCAAAACAGAACATGTAATGTAGATCAAATGCCCGCCCGGGCGCACAAAGGGTGCTGCCTCGCTCAACACTTCTTCTTGTTGCTGCATACGGTCTTCGAGATTTTTCTGATCAAACCGCCACTTGGCATCTGGTCTTCTGCGCCATGTGCCAGACCCGCTGCATGGGGCATCTACAACCACCTTATCCATCTTGGCTGTTAATGCGGATAGATCACTGCTGGGCGCATGGACCTGAATATTTCTGGTGCCAGCACGTTTGATACGGTCATAGATGGGTGCCAGCCGGGACTTATCGACATCATAGGCATGCACCTGCCCTTTGTTTTCCATAGACGCTGCGAGTGAAAGCGATTTACCACCCGCACCTGCACAGTAATCAAGAATGGTTTCACCGGGCTGCGCATATACAAGATCAGACACGATCTGACTGCCCTCATCCTGAACTTCGAAGCGACCCTTTTGAAAGCTTTCCTCAGCTTGAACGTTTGGCAATCGGGCAAATGGTTTGGATGAACTGATCCGCAAACCATTGCGAGCGATGGTTGCAGGTTTCGCACCTGTCTTTGATAATTGTTTTAAGACTTTATCGCGTGTGGATTTTAGTGTGTTTGCACGTAAATCAAGTGCCGGACGTTCTGCAAAAGCTTGCGCTTCGATAATCCATTCTTCAGAAAAGTTTGCCTCGAAACTTGGCACGCACCATTCTGGAATATCAGCAGCAATGTGAGGCGCTGCATCTTCAAGATTAGCCGCTTTATATGAGGCAAGCACTTCGTCTGTTGGTAATTCAGGGGCAAACTTGTCGCCCACCAATTCGTCACGCAGACGTTGTGGATCAAATTCCCAATGACGAAGTAGCAATGCAAATACAGATTGTAGTGGATCGTCACTTCCAGCGGCAAAAGCCAGGGATGATTTACGCCGCAGCACATCATATACCAGATTGCCGATGCCAGCGCGATCTCCAGACCCCGCAAAGCGATGGGACAAGCCCCAGTCTTTTAACGCATCTGACGCAGGGCGCTTACGCTTTTCGATATCGCTTAGGATTTCTGCCGCAGCTTGAATTCTTCCGCCTAAGCGCATTTTACTATCTTCCGGTTACGAGCAAATTATATGCTGGCTTAAGCTGTTACGCCCAACATAAAGAGCGTGGAGATTGCCAATTCGACAATCATCAATAGGAGTAATCTTATTGATTGAATGAAGAGTTTTCTGCGACGTATCACAACATGTTCGCCAGCCATTTCACGGGCATGAAGTACGCGAAAGACAACAAAACCAATGGCAAGAATAACTGTAATCCAGCTTGTGACATTGATAGCCAATCCGGTTATCACCAGCGCGAAGAACAACACGGGCGCTTCAAACTGGTTTGCGACAAGGCGTGTATAAACGCGCAGTGCCTCAGGCTCAGAATCTCCTACAGCACGATATACTTCTGGGGTGATCTCACCTGCCTTGGCCGCTTTCATTCGCGCCTTGCTCATTTGCATGTAGCACCAGATGGTCAAGAAGACCTGTCCAAGAATTGCAAACACAACAAGTTGTATTTTCAGGTTGGGCGCTGCCGTCCAAAGTCCGAGGATAAAATCCATAATCAAGAATTCCTATGATAATTCGGGCTTTCCCGAGTAATGGTTACGTCATGGGCGTGGCTTTCGCGCAGACCCGCACCAGAGATACGAACGAAGGTTGCGCGCTCCTGATAATCTTTAATGGTCGCACCGCCCACATACCCCATGGCAGCTTTCAATCCGCCTGAAAGTTGGTGAACCACAGCCGAAGCAGGCCCTTTATATGGCACCTGACCCTCAACACCTTCTGGCACAAGCTTGAGACTGTCTGTTACTTCCGCTTGGAAATAACGGTCCGCAGAGCCACGTGCCATTGCACCCACAGAACCCATGCCACGATATGACTTATACGAACGGCCCTGATGCAAATAAACTTCGCCTGGGCTTTCATCTGTTCCTGCCAAGAGTGAGCCGACCATCACAACAGATGCACCCGCTGCAATTGCTTTCGCGATATCACCGGAGAATTTTATACCGCCATCGGCCACAACCGGAATGCCCAGTTTATTGGCTTCTTCAACCGAAGAGAAAATTGCAGCAAGCTGTGGAACACCCACGCCTGCAACGATGCGGGTTGTACAAATTGACCCCGGACCAATGCCGACTTTGATTGCGTCTGCACCGGCATCAATCAATGCTTTTGTGCCATCACCTGTGGCGACATTGCCCGCCAGAATTTTCACCTGATTGGAAAGCGTTTTGATCTTTGCGACTGAGTCCAAAACTTTCTGGGAGTGACCATGTGCTGTGTCCACTACTAACATATCGACACCGGCATCAATCAAACGCTCAGCACGTTCATAGCCATCATCACCTACAGTGGTTGCAGCTGCAACGCGCAATCTGCCGTGATCGTCTTTCGAGGCATTCGGATTAAGTTTCGATTTCTCAATGTCTTTAACCGTGATCAAACCAACGCATTGGCCTTCATCATCCACGACGAGAAGTTTCTCGATGCGGTGCTGATGCAATAGACGTTTGGCTTCTTGCTGCTCCACGCCTTCGCGCACGGTGACCAAATTATCACGTGTCATCAATTCGTAGACTTTTTGATCCGGATTGGATGCAAATCGCACATCGCGGTTTGTCAGAATGCCAACGAGCTTTCCCGTTACGTGGCCGCCTTTTTCAGCGTTTTCCACCACTGGCACGCCAGAAATATTGTGCGCACGCATAAGAGTTTTTGCGTCTTGCAGCGTTGCCTCTGGTCCGACCGTTAACGGGTTGACGACCATGCCAGATTCAAACTTCTTCACCTGACGCACTTCTTCGGCTTGTAGTGCAGGTTCTAGGTTACGGTGGATAACACCCATGCCACCTGCCTGCGCCATCGCGATAGCAAGGCGGGATTCGGTAACCGTATCCATCGCCGCAGAAATAATCGGCATGTTAAGATCAATGCCGCTTGCAAGAGTTGTTGAAATATCCACTTGGCCGGGCATCACCTCGGAGTGTCCGGGCTGAAGCAGAACATCATCGAAAGTTAGCGCCACGTCGCCAGTGCCGGATGTAATGATTTTGCTCATGAATAAATGACTGCTGCCAATCCTGTTTGCGATTAAAACCGGAGCTTTTCCACGATGAAAAAACATCACCGGATTGACAGTGTGCGATATCATGCGGCCCGACGATTGGAAAGCCTATATTTTCCAATCCACCTCAAAAGCCGACAGATTTTTGAGGTGGGAGCCAATCAGGACTTTTTGGCGCGCCGTTGAATGGACGCCTATCTGTGGATTTTAATTTATCCGGTAAATCACAAAGCGATCAGATGGCGATTGTCCCTCATTTGAAACAGACTGCAACCATGACGGTAATTCACCCTTTAGCATTGCATTGCCAATAGAGCCTTCGGGGTAATCCTCACGGTCCTTGATTAGCTGCGGAATACAAAACCCGGCGTAATCTATGGAATATTCACCCGCGACTTTTCTTGCGGATGCTTCATCTGTGCGCATGAAATCCAGAACAGCCAGAATTGCTTCGCCGTTGCGGTGATACGGACCGGATATGACCGTGTGATTGCTGTGCACCATCAGCGCCATTGAATTTGTCAGGTCTGAGACAAAGACCCCACGATCCAGCGAACGGGCAAGTTTGTAGTCGTCATATTGCTGGCAGCGGCCTGCAAACCGTCTTGCGCGTTCGTTTTCGTAGTTGATGCTAATCTGTGGTGTGGCAACTGCTTTAGGTGAAAACACAACCGCACCTGCAACAAACCAAGTGACCGACACCATCGATGCGATGACACCGCCCTGAAACACAATGGCTAGAAACTGCTCGTTTTCATATCTACGCTTTAGAGCCGTCCATGTGAAATGAGCCAGTGCAACCGCAAAGGGTATCGTCACAAAAATACCAGTACGAAGCAGGCGGATTTGCAAAATCGCTGCGAGGCTACACGCAAGCATCAAAACAAACAGGCTTATCCATGCTGCCCGATTGTGTGTTGTGCGCATGATCACGTAAAGCCCCACGCAATTGATCATCACAAGATAGCCAACGCTCGCCAACCAATGGTGAGGGTATTTTTCCAAAACGCTCCATAGGGGCCGCGCCTCCTCCACCTGAGAAAGCCAGCGCGTTACAAGTTGACTATCAAGGCCGGCTACCGGACCTGCAAGACACTGCGAAAATGCAAATACCAAAATACCCAGAATTGGAATGGCAACCATCAAGCCAAGTCCAATGCGCTTTAGTGATCGTTGCATCAGTGACGTATCAACAATTTTCCGGCCCAATAATCCAAGCGCGAAGAAGCCAGCGCCCAGCATAACAAAGCTTGTCAGAAAGAACGAAGAATTCGCATCACATGCAGGATAGGAATAAACAGAAGGAGGCACGAAGATTACAAATAGCAAAATGGATGTGAGACCCAATGCCAGACCGACCCGCTGCATTCCACGCCCGGAAGTATCCGCGCCAAATGCCCATTCGCAACTCACAATAGCCAGCACAACCAGCATGATGATGAGTGTATCAATGCCAATCGCGATGGATACAGCAAGCGAGAAGCCGATCAGCCAGTCAGATAGTTTGCGCTCGCGACTGATCAGCCCCAGACACATGATTGAAAACAGCAGGATTTGAAGATTGTGATGGTCTAACCGCCCCGCCGTAAATTGACTTAAGGCAGGAATAGAAAACAAACCAAAGACCAGAACGAGATAAGGACTTGCATAGGGAAGCAGACGCTTACAGATTTCCACCCAAACAAGCAGCGTTGCTGCCATGAGTGCAAATGGCCAGACAATCGAGGCTAGGTTTTCTGCAAGTCTTTGATCAAGAAACAGACCAAACACCCACATCATGCCAGCCACGGGTACATCCACAATTCGTGACCAGTGAACATCACCACCGGATGGCGGCACCATCTGATAGGCAGTCATGTCGAACCAATTCTGACCGTTCATCCATGCCCTGATTTGTGACATCCGCAGAAAATCATCCGGCCCGAATAACTCACCTTGAGAAAATACTATCGAGAGTGCGGAAAAATTCCATAAACACATGAATGCCAGAATGAGCGCACCCAGAATTATCCACGGTGTTGATTGTTCGGAACCAATGTCGCGAGCATTCATGTCCATCATCCCTTGCCTATTTACAGATTAATTGTCTCCAGCCATATCGCCTAAACATTAAATTTATTTTTACTGACTGCGCCTATAGTGACCAAAAAAATCGAGGTCATAGGGCGATATGCCAGATTATTCTAACGTAGCAGTTATCATTCCTTGCAAAGATGAAGCCGTGGCTATTGCCAAGGTGATCAAGGATTTCAAGAAGCAACTGCCTAAATGCACGGTGTTTGTGTACGACAATAATTCAACCGATGGCACAGCGGATGTTGCCAAAAAAGCGGGTGCAAAAATCGGTTACGAACAACGCCCGGGTAAGGGCAATGTTGTCCGCCGCATGTTCTCGGAAATTGAAGCAGATATCTATTTGATGGTCGATGGTGATGACACATATGACCCTGAAGCCGCGCCCGAAATTGTAGAAGCTGTTCGTAATAATAACGATATGGTGGTGGGCGTTCGTTCCGGCGCACTTTCAAAGCACGAACGCAAGGGCCATGCCTTTGGTAATTCGCTCTTCAACAAACTCTATGATCTCTCACTTGGTGATGATTTCAGCGATATCTTTTCAGGTTATCGCGGGTTCAGTCGTCGTTTTGTCAAAAGCTTTCCAGCACTTTCCAGCGGATTTGAAATCGAGACCGAACTTTCCGCACACGCCTCTCAGCTGCGTCTGCCTGTGAAAGAGATTGCGACCAAATATTCTGATCGCGCAGAAGGATCGCAGAGCAAGCTTTCCACGTTCCGCGATGGTGCGCGCATTCTCAAAACCATTTTGATCCTGATGAAAGAATACAAACCGTTGTATTTCTTCGGCCTGATTGCAGTGATGGGTGCGATGTTTTCCATCGCACTCTTCATTCCGGTTTTTCTGGATTATCTGCGTGATCCAACAGTTTCGCTTATCCCCACAGCGGTTCTCTCAACTGGCATTATGATCGTGGCGATGCTGTCTGCGACTGCGGGTGTGATCCTTGATTCAATCAAGCGCTTTCGGGCTGAGATGAAACGCATGTTCTACAACGCCTCGTGAGACACCCACTATGATCAACTACGTCATTATCATTCTGGTTGTCTGCACGTTGGCCATCGGGCAATTGCTTTTCAAAACCGTAGGGATGCGACTTGGCGAGCGCGGTTTTCTAACGCTGTTGCATGATCGCGAAGCGTTGATGATCTTCCTGACATCTTTAATGTTATATGGTGTTGCAACAATTGGATGGATATGGGGATTGCGGAATGTGCCGCTTTCGACCGCTTATCTGTTTATGTCTCTCGGCTTTATTCTGGTGCCGATGATCTCATACTTCTTTCTGGGAGAAGCAATTTCAACGCGATTCATAATCGGAACCGCGTTGATTATTGGTGGTATTCTGGTGGCCGCAACTTAATGCTCAGACCCTAAGGCTTAGAGCGTGTCTGTCTTGGATTGAATCGATTTGATGGGTTGGATTTTTGATTTCAGCTAGGAAAATACCACAGCGCGATGCCAAAGCATCGGGCGAGGATTTTGACGAAGTTGAGAATAAAAAGACACCCAAGCTAGAGGTGAAGTCTATAAACAATCAACGAAAA
>CAZEPF010000092.1:0-11477 GCA_964514045.1 uncultured Rhizobiaceae bacterium
ATACGCCCTTCTTTCACCGCAGATGAAATCCAACGCACTGCATTTGCTGGCAAGTCCGCGTCATAATTGAGCGAGTTCGACAGGAGCAGAAGATCGTTACCTGCAGCAAGTGAAAGAATGATCGCTTCTTTCAACTGGAAGCTTTTGCGGATTGCGCCCATGTCGAGATCATCGGTCAGGATGACACCCTGATATCCAAGACCCTTGCGCAATTTTGAAATCAACGCTTTCTGCGAGAATGTAACTGGTAATTTGCCGTCAGAAAATTCTGGGTGGAACAAATGTCCTCCCATTACCATGGGCGCCTTGCCTGCCAATTTCTGGAACGGCACTAATTCGTCCTTGCTCCATGTTTTGGTGATTTCAACAAACCCGTCATGGCTATCGCCACGCGATGATCCGTGTCCTGGAAAATGCTTGATTGAACATGCAACGCCAGCTGCAGCAAACCGCTCAACATTGGTAGAGAAGCTTCTGCCGTATTTGCCGATCACAGGGTTTTTAGGGTCGTGAATATCAACCGATGGCGCCATGTTCATGTTAAATCCGGCTGCACGCAATTCACGACCGGCGCGCGCGTAGATTTTGCGGGCTTCATCGACAGATTTATTGCCTGCAACCCATTGAGCGGTTGGAATGGCAGAGAACCCATGCTTCTTACCAAGGCGCTGAACCTTGCCACCTTCCTGATCGATTGCAATCAAACTGGCTGGATTTGCGCCAACAAACTGACGGGCCATTTTCTTAGCCTGATCGCCGCTCTTAACGTTGTGGCGAAGGAATAGCGCACCACCTGCACGACCCGCTTTAATATGGTTGGTGAGGGCTTTGGTAGAACTGTCTCCGGTAGAATTACCCGGATATCCGACTACCAATAATTTGCCAGCCATTTTTTCTATTTCCGCAGCTTCCACACGTGTTGCGCGCATGACAGCAGGTGCAGCCACTGTGCCAGCAAGGGCTAGACCCAAAAATTTCCGGCGATCCAAGTCAGAATTGTTCACTCGATTTCCTCTCGATTACGAATCAGTTTCTCAGCCCTCGGCAATTTGCCTGAGGGCTGCGGTAATTTCCATAAGACTTTCCCTATGGGAAGGAATTAGGGCGATATTGCGAGAATGGATAAAATTAGCTTCTGACGGAAGTATGACGCCGTCATCCAAAATCTTCAAACCATTGGCCCGAAGTGTTGAGCCCGTCGATGTAATATCGACGATTGCATCCGCCTGTCCTGCTGCGGGGGCGGCTTCCGTTGCGCCCAGACTTTCTACAATCCGGTAAACGGCAATACCATGATCAGCAAAAAAGCCTTGCGTCAAATTCCAGTATTTTGTGGCGACCCTCAGTCTGCGGCCATGACGAGCTCGAAACTCTGCGGCGACATCATCAAGGTCAGCCATGGAGTTTACATCATACCATGAGCGCGGCAGGGCAATCACCACATTGGCATGACCAAATCCAAGCTTTACCGTGAAATCGAGATGCTCATCTGCGTTCTCTATGGTTTCTCGCGCGAGGTCCTCGCCCGTAATTCCTGCATGAATGTTACCGCTCACCAGTTCACGGGCAATTTCGGAGGCAGAAAGAAACAGCACATCTACCCGATCTTGACTGGAAGAAAGACCAGACAAAGACCCCTGATAGCTTCTTGCATCTTCCGGCAGGTCAAGCGTGAAGCCTGCCTTGGAAAACTGCTCGATTGCATTTTCTTTCAAGCGACCCTTGGAAGGAATTGCGATGATTAGCGAACTCATGACGCCTCTCCCGCGCGATCCATCCAGACAGAAAACCCAACGGCTGGAATTTCTGTGTCAGAGCCTAGCAAGGTCAGCAATTGATCATAACGACCACCACCCACGACGGGCTTTTCTGCACCGCGTTGATATATCTCGAACACCAGACCGGTATAATAATCCAACCGACGGCCAAAACTAGCAGCGTAATGAGCGGACCCTTGAAGACCGGAAAGTCCTTCGTTCAGCGATGCAAGTGTGGCAATCGCACTTTCCAGTTTGATACCCACACCATTTGCATAGGTTTGCAACTCATACGCCGCATCGCCAAGATCACACCTAATCGACAGAAACGCTTCCAGCGCTTCACGTTTATCATCCATCAGATTGGCAGAGCCAAGCGCATGATTTTCAATCAGACGTTCAGAAATAGCCTCTGGCGTTCGCCCGCCTTTTAGGGGCAAGCCATCGCTCACCATCTGATCGGTAACCGCATTAATAACAGCCGTTTCATCGCCTGAACGAAGGCCTTCAAGAATAGAGGCTGGAAGATCAGCAGACGTGGATAAAGAAGGCTGGGCCAATTGCTGCAAGTGGTTACGCAAGAGGGTTTGATCGCCAAACCCGCGCAGTAATTTCTTGCGCCAGACTTCAGGTATTTCAAGCGCCTCCATCACCTCGATAAAAATAGACTGTTCGCCGATCACGAGTTGCATGTCATCCACGCCACAGCCACGCACCACATCATGCGCCATCATGATGCAATCAATATCAGCGACCGGACGGTCCTCGCGACCAATATCCTCAAAGCCTGCCTGCAAGAATTCATTGGCTTCGTTGGCGCGTTGGCGAAAGACCGTACCGCCATAGGCGTATTTTTGTGCAGCCGTTGCGGTTGCCAAATGATGCAGACCAATCGGCACGGTGAATTCTGGCCGCAAGCACAGCATAGCGCCTGCATTATTATAGGTAATGAAAATCCGGCGGCGCAGGTCTTCGCCTGTTGTATCCAGAAACGGATCCGCTGGTTGTAACTGACCGATCTCAGGACGCAAGCATCCCGCATTGGTCAATAGTGTGAGTACAGAGTTTAACACGCTAGACACCCCAAACCGCTTGATCACGCACCGGATTGTTCACCAAGTAATTTTTTTACCTCAGATACCAAGTCGGCTTCTGCGATCTCGAATTGGCCGGGACGGGTTTCACGCCATTCCTCGTTGGACGCAACCGCTTCTGCCTGTTTACGGCCTTCGATCAAATCCTTGATTTGCAGCTTGCCAGCCTCACGCTCGTCCGAGCCTTGAATGATGGCTATCGGGCAATTGCGGCGATCCGCATATTGCAATTGTTTGCCAAATTTATTGGGGTTGCCCTGATACATTTCAGCGCGAATACCTGCATTGCGCAATTGCTGCACAAAGCCCTGATAGGTGCCGAGCGCATCGCGGTCCATCACGGTTACAAGAACCGGAGCAAGCACATCATCGCCATCGACCAAACCGTTATTTTTTAATGCAGACATCAAACGCGATACGCCGATGGAAAATCCGGTTGCAGGCACGTCTTGTCCCGTGAAGCGTTTGACGAGACCGTCATAACGCCCACCCCCGCCAACAGAACCAAAGACCACTTCCTGACCTTTTTCGTTCTTCACTTTGAAGGTCAATTCCGCTTCAAAAACGGGGCCTGTGTAATATTCAAGGCCACGGACTACTGATGGATCTATGTGAATGCGGTCTTTATCATAGCCTGATGATTCAATAATTTCTGAGATGTTTAAAAGCTCATCTATTCCCTCTTTTCCAATGTGACTCATTGGAATCATAGTTTTCATGCCATTCAAGAGTCCTGCTGTAGTTTGTTTAAAATAACCAGCATGAGAGCGATCATCATCCATAGTGACCATTTCAATTGTATCTTCACTAGACCTTGAAACTTCTTCTAATGGTGTCATGCGACCTGATGATATTTGAACAAAAGCGATAACACCTTTTGTCTGCTTCTCATCCAGTCCAACACCCTCAGTGCGATCCCCACTTTCATCGACACGACCCTCACCCAAAAGTTCACGCACACCTTCAACACCCAAGCGGTCCAGCTTGTCGATTGCGCGAAGCACGTTGAGGCGCTTTTCAGCATTTTCTTCACCACCAAGACCGATGGCTTCCATCACGCCATCTAGCACTTTGCGGTTATTCACGCGGATAACATAATCACCACGCTTGATGCCAAGCGCTTCCATGACGTCAGCCATCATCATGCACATTTCTGCATCGGCCTGAACGCCCGGCGCGCCAACCGTATCAGCATCAAACTGCATGAACTGGCGGAACCGGCCCGGACCCGGCTTTTCATTGCGAAACACCCAGCCCGAGCGATAGGTGCGATATGGCAAGTGTATCTCGTTGATGTTTTCCGCAACGTAACGCGCCAAGGGTGCGGTCAGATCATAGCGAAGGCTCATCCACTGATCATCATCATCTGTGAGTGAAAACACCCCTTCATTGGGCCGGTCACTATCGGGCAGAAACTTGCCGAGACAATCTGTGTATTCAAACATCGGTGTTTCCACCGGATCAAAGCCATAGCGCTCATAGACTTCGGCAATTTTTGCCATCATCTTATTGGTCGCGCGAATGTCGCTTGCTGGACGATCTACAAAGCCACGCGGCAGGCGCGCCTTGAGTTTTTGAGGCTTCTTTTTCTTCTTGTCTGACATGGGATTTTTTACCAGTGAATATGCGCTTTTAGTTAGCGGATGGCGGGGCGTGAAGCAAGGCCAAGGCGAATGCACTAAATTGCCAAAATGCAGCGTGTGTGCGTCCTGACCCTAGCTCTTGAGCTTGTAGGTTAGAGCCTTGGCGATACAGTGCCGCAGTTCGGTTTGGGGAAGCGGGTCGCTTACCTTAAAAATCAGCGCACGATTTCCCTGATACTCGAACGTCTCAGGATAAAGCTCGCGAAACTGATCCACCAGACTGGTTGTGCAGATGAAATACATCGCCACATGATCGGGCTTGTTTTTAATCGCATCAATTCTGATGGTACTGCCTGAGGCCGGCTTTACCGTCACAAAACTGGGTTGGCCCCATTTAAGGCATTCCTGAATCTCACCAACACGCGGCGTGGCTTCTCCCACCGCATGAACCATAGCGCGAAGTTCGGCGAGTTTTTCCGCAACCTTCCCCTCATAGGAATTAAAAACTGTATCTACCTCACTCATGCCTGTTCCTTACGCTGGACGTTTGAATGCGGCTCTTGCCTTCTCAATACGGTCACGATGGATACAGCCTTCAACGTGATCATTGACCATGCCCATTGCCTGCATGAAAGCATAGCACGTGGTGGGGCCCACAAAACTCCAACCACGTTTCTTAAGGTCTTTGGAAATTTTGGTTGATAGGTCTGTACTGCCCGGGATGGTATCCCTTGTGATGGTTGCAGGGCGATCTTTGTCAGCAGGCTCATGATCCCAGAAGTATTTTGCCAGTGAGCCAAACTCTTCGATCATTTCCAATGCGCGGTTTGCATTATTGATCGTCGATTTGATTTTCCCGCGATGCCGGATAATGCCTGCGTTTTGAACTTGCTCTTCAATATCAGTCTCGGTCATGGCGGAGACTTTTTTGATGTCAAACCCGTGAAAGGCTTTTCGGAAGTTCTCACGCTTTGACAGAATGGTGTACCAGGACAGGCCGGACTGAAATCCTTCGAGACAGATTTTCTCGAACAATCGGGTATCGCTATCAACCGGATTACCCCATTCCACATCATGATAGACGGTGTAATCCTCTTGTGGGCCAGCCCAAAAACAACGGGTTACTCCGTCTTCACCTGTTATCACACTTGGTTTTTCTTGTGTTGTCACGATGAGACCCGCCTTTACTTTCTGTTAATGGTTAACGCTAGCACGACGTTTACCACATTTGATTCAAGTTTTAACTATTACCATCACGTTAACCGTTTTTAGCGGTGCGTAAGGCATGATTTTTGAACGCCTCGTGTGTTTGAGGCAGGCATCTGACAAGCGCTCCATCCTCTGTGCGAACCTGATGTGTCTAACAACGTTTTGTAGTGAGTACGTTATGACTTTTAAGACTGCTATGCTGCTTTCAGCAGCCGTATTGATGTTGCCTGTAACACAGGCAAATGCCGGAGACCGGTATTCAACCCCTCCCCCGATGACCCTTTCGCCGGACCTTTCTTCGCCATGGCTGTTGCAATTGCAAAATGCGCCCCGCCAGAGAGCGCAACGCACTGAGCGCACCGTTCGCAAAAAACGCGTCATGCGAACCACAACACGCACGCAGCGTGCACAACGCCCTGTCGCCAGACAGGCTACGGGTATATTTGCAGGCTTGAACTCAACGCGCGCTCGTACAGTGCAGCCTGTTAAACGGCAGGCCTATAGCCGCCTTGCAACACCACAAGCCAATAATGCAAGAGCAACTGCTTATATTCAGAAACAGGCATCACAGCGCCCGCTCGACCCAAGGTTTCTACCGCAGATGGTCCAGTATGAGACCAGTCAGAAGCCCGGTACGATCATCATCGATACCCATCAGAAGTTTCTGTATCTCGTCATGGGTAATGGCAAGGCACGCCGATATGGCGTGGGCGTGGGCAAGGCCGGATTTGAATGGAGTGGCACAGAACGCATCACCCGCAAGGCAGAATGGCCAAGCTGGCGTCCACCTGCCGAAATGATTGCGCGTGAACGTAAAAAGGGGCGTGAGCTTCCTGCCTTTATGGAAGGTGGCCCTGCAAACCCGATGGGTGCCCGCGCACTTTATCTAGGATCAACTCTGTATCGCATCCATGGCACAAACCAGCCTTGGACGATTGGTCAAGCGGTTTCTTCCGGTTGTATTCGTATGCGGAATGAGGACGTTATGGACCTCTATGAACGGGCTCAAAAAGGCGCAAAGGTGATTGTGACCTGATTTTTAAGCAATAATCACCAATAAAACTCTCAAAGAGCTGCTTTTTATAGTGGCTCTTTTTTTGTGTGGGATTTCGATCACATTTTCGACATTTCTCATTGAAACGCAAAAAGATAACATCATCAAACCTTGCCTTTTAAGGTCTGGCAAAATAACAATTTAGGTAATGGGGAAAATTTTATTCAAACTAAGGCAATAGCTATGATGAACAGACGTAAATTTATGACAGTATTAGCGGGTAGCACAATTGCATCAACTCAACTCGGTCTTGTAAGAGACGCAATGGCTGATCGCGTATACAATTACGCAGAGCGCCGCTGGGAAACAGTTGACCAAAACCGCATTCGCACAGACCGCCGCGTACCATCCAAGTACAAGCGCCGTAATGTGAAAGTGAACACACAACTTACTCCGGGTACAATTGTAATCCACACGGACAAGAAATTTCTATACCACGTACAAAGCAGCAAAAAGGCTGTGCGTTATGGTGTAGGCGTTGGCCGTGAAGGATTTGCTTGGGACGGCAATGCAACGATCAAGCGTAAAGCAGAGTGGCCAACATGGACACCACCAGCAGAAATGCGCGCTCGTGAACTGAAAAAAGGCATTAAGCTTCCAGTCTCAATGGCAGGGGGCCCTGAAAACCCATTGGGTGCGCGTGCGCTTTACCTATATCAAGGCAACCGCGACACACTTTATCGCATCCATGGCACAAACCAGCCTTGGTCAATTGGTTTGAACCTTTCTTCCGGTTGTATCCGTTTGCTGAACTCAGATGTTGAGCATCTTTACAAACAGGTTAAGCTTGGTTCGAAAGTGGTCGTAATCGGCCCGGGTGAAAGTGGCTCAAATGTTCTTACAGAAAGCATGAACCCATTTGCTGCCCTATTTGGCGCCAGCTAATACGCATTTATTTTAAGTCTTTTGAACCCGCTCTTTCGAGGGCGGGTTTTTTGTTTGTTTCAAAGCGGATATAATTTTAGCCATGAACCGGTTTGATGATCTCGAAGTTTTTGCGAAAGTGGTTTCCAATGGCAGCATGTCTTCTGCCGCGCGCGAACTTGCTATCTCTCCTGCGGTTGTTTCCAAGCGATTACAAAAACTCGAAGAGCGCCTTGGAACGCGCCTGCTAAATCGCACGACGCGCAAGATATCGCTGACAGAAGCGGGGGAAGGCTATTACAATCGCATCACTTCTGTTCTCGCAGGCTTGGAAGAAGCAGAGGATTATCTTTCGCAGAGATCAACTCTGGCGCGCGGTGCACTAAAAATCTCGGCACCCACATCATTCGGGCGGATGCATCTGGCCCCTCACCTTGAAAAATTCCTGAAAGCAAATCCTGATCTGACCCTCAATCTGGATCTGTCGGATGATTATGTCGATATTGTTTCAGGTGGGTTTGATCTGGCAATCCGCATTGGTGAACTAACAGATTCAACGCTTGTCGCGCGCAAACTTGCTCCTGTTCGTAGGATTTTATGTGCTGCACCCAATTATCTGAAACAGGCAGGCATTCCCAAAACTCTTGCTGACCTTGATACTCACGCACTGATTGCGCCTCATAATCAGGGGCCTTGGCGATTGGAGGGCAATAGCGGGATTATTCTTTATCGCCCGAACTCGATGCTGGTTACCAATTCCAGTGAGGTGGTTCGCGAGACGGTTATCTCCGGCATGGGAATCGCCTTGCGCTCGACGTGGGATATCGGACCAGAATTGAAGAAAGGGCAGTTGAAACGTGTGCTTCCTGAGTATTCCAGTACTAAGGGACTGGGCATTTATGCGGTATACCCCACACGACAATTCCTGCCGATGAAGGTTCGATATTTTATTGACTATCTGGCCGAACTGTTTGGCCCGTCTCCCTATTGGGAACAAGGATTGAAAACCTTTGATGCGGCGGCGGAATAAGACCATGCCGCTACAAAACCGTATCAGGCCCGATGGCGAAATTATTCATGCTGCCTGGCGCGGCAGCTTAATGGGTAATCGCGGTGGGCGCATTCACGATCCAGAAACCAAAACACTTCTCAAACGTAAATGGGCATCCAAACGCTGGATCTCCTGTGTGCTGGAGTTCAAGAACAGACAACGCCAAGTAATGGGCAACAGCTATACCGAGTTGTTTTTTAGCGATGAAGTCACTGCGCTCGCCACCGGACATCGCCCCTGTTTCGAATGTCAGCGCAGGGTTGCGAATTCATTTGCAGAATATTGGAGACAAGTAGAAAACCTAACGAAACCACCGATGGCCGATGAGATGGATGCTATCCTTCACAGCCAAAGGCTTGCGGAGCCACAACGTGTTTCTGACGCTGAACTTGATGCACTCCCTGATGGAGCAATGGTCATGACCGGCGATACATATTACGCCATTTACAAGGGCGAGTTTATGCAATGGCAGGATGGCAAATATCAAGCTGCGCGTCGCCCGAAAACAGGCCCTGTAGTTTGTCTAACGGCACCCATTATCGTGAAAATTCTACAGGCAGGGTATGCACCCAAGTGGTATTCAAGTGCGAAGGGTAGCGGTCATGGCAGTTCATGATTTTAAGTCACAGCGTGTCTTCGTGGAAAACGATCTTCAAGAAGGAGCAGCATTTGAAGCCAGTAGAGAACAGGCAAATTATCTGCTGAATGTATTACGCCTCAATGATGGTGATGAGCTTTTAACGTTTAACGGCCATGACGGAGAGTGGCGCTGTTCAGTAAAGGCGCAAGGACGCAAAAAGTGCAGTCTCACCCCTCAAGAGCAAACACGCCCACAACCTGAACCTTACTCACTGATTTATTGCTTTGCCCCGCTCAAACAGGCACGGCTAGATTATATGGTCCAAAAGGCAGTTGAAATGGGTGTAGGTGTTCTGCAACCTGTGATTACTGAATATACCCAAGTTCGAAATATCAATCCAAAACGCATGCGTGCCAATGCCATTGAAGCTGCAGAGCAATGCGGCATTCTCACATTGCCTGAACTTAAAGAGCCAATAAAACTGACAGCTCTCAATGAGATACTGGGTGAGACATTACTGGTATTCTGTGACGAAGATGCCCCTCACGAAAGACCGTATGAAATCCTCAAACACCATCAAGGTAAGCCGATCTCCTTATTGATTGGTCCCGAAGGTGGGTTTAGTCCAAATGAACGCGACCTGTTGCGGGCAAAGCAAAATGTAGTGCGCTTGGGTCTTGGACCCAGAATTTTACGTGCAGATACCGCAGCAATTGCAGCGCTTGCGATCATTCAGTCCAAGGCGGGTGATTGGTAATCATCTTATAAGTGTGAACAAAAGTCGTCATTCTATGACTTGTCAGTGTAGTACAAAGCGCCTACTTCAAATTACAGTTTATTGAGCAGAATGTGAAAGGCCAGTTATGGCACGTGATACCACCGATGATCGTCTGATTGAAACCCATGAACAGCTGGTTGAATGGATTTCTGTAGGGTCCAAGCCCAAGGATGAATGGCGGATCGGAACCGAACATGAAAAGTTCGGCTATTGCATGAAAAGCCTAAAACCTGTCCCCTATGAAGGCAAGCGTGGCATTCAGGCAATTCTCAATATTATGAAGCAGGATTCCGGTTGGGAAGCGATTGAAGATGAAGGCAATATTATTGGTCTGTTCAATCCAACCCAAGGTGGCGCGATCTCTCTTGAACCGGGCGGACAGTTTGAATTGTCAGGTGCACCACTTGAGACCGTTCACCAGACTTGCCGCGAATCCAATGAACATTTGGCTCAAGTAAAACGCATTGCCCAAGAATTGGATATCGGATTTTTAGGACTTGGTGGTTCACCGATCTGGACGTTTGAAGAAACCCCCATGATGCCCAAAAGCCGCTACAACATCATGAAGCGCTACATGCCTAAAGTGGGATCGCAAGGCCATGACATGATGTTCCGCACATGCACCATTCAGGTTAATCTCGATTTTTCTGATGAACGGGACATGATCCGAAAATTACAAACGTCACTCAAACTACAACCGATGGCTTCTGCGCTGTTTGCCAATTCACCGTTCACTGAAGGCAAACCGAACAGGTTACAATCCTGGCGCAGTGATATCTGGCGCGATGTCGATAATCAGCGCAGCGGACTGCATAAGTTTATGCTCGATGCTGACTTTGGATTTGATGCCTATGTCAATTGGGCGCTTGATGTGCCGATGTATTTCATCATTCGTGACGGTAAATATCTCGACTGTACCCACATTACATTCCGGCAGTTTCTGGAGGGTGCGTTGAAAGGCGAGATTGAAGACTGGCAAGCCAATATCGGTGACTGGGGCAATCATCTCAGCACGCTGTTTCCGGATGTAAGGCTCAAACGGTTCCTAGAAATGAGAGGAGCCGATGGTGGGCCATGGCAAGGTATTTGCGCCTTACCTGCATTTTGGGTTGGATTGCTGTATAGCGAAGATGCGGTAAGTGCCGCCGAAGACCTTACCGCTGACTGGTCCTATGAAGATGTAAACGAATTACGCGAAAGCGTTCCTACAACCGGATTGAACGCCACCATCAAAGGCAAGAAGCTTTTGGATTTTGCAAAACAGGCCGTCGACATATCTCGATCAGGACTTGCAGACCGCAAGCGCCTCAACGAAGACGGATTTGATGAAACCGTATTCCTCATTCCGCTGGAAGAAACCGTAACGGTTGGCAAAACACCAGCGGAACGCATGTTGGATAAATATCACGGTTCATGGAACAGTGATATCACCAAGGTTTTTGAGGAATATTCGTTTTAGAGCGTATCTGGCTTGGATTGAACCGTTTGAACGCCGTGGCGTTTGTGC
>CAZEPF010000093.1:0-7711 GCA_964514045.1 uncultured Rhizobiaceae bacterium
TGTGATGAAATTTCCTGAAAATAAAAACTCTACGAGCTTCACAACGGATTGTAGCGCAATCGCCAAGATCAGCCCGTGCTGGTGTTCTGTTGCATCCGCATGGCGGGTGCCAAACAGGATTGCAAACAATGCAAGAGCGCCCGCTATCAGCAGTGAAACATCACCCGCCTGCTGCCGGCCAAATGGAAACCCGTTGTTAAACTCAACAAGCAATGTGTCGACTGAACTTTAGATCGCTTTTAGCTGAAGTGCGATATACGGAATTGTTCCAACAACAGCAATAATGGCAGCGACGGCTGCAACCTTGAGGTTTTTGCCATATCGCGAGCCTAAAAAGTCAGCAACGGACGTAATGCGTTCTTCTTTTGCAAGCTTCACCACGCGCTTGAAAACCGGAAACCCGATCGTGATCGCCAGGATAGGACCAACGTAAATAGCAAGAAAGTTCAGGCCACTTGTGGATGCCAATCCAACCGAACCAAAAAAGGTCCATGTCGTACAATATACAGCAAGGCTAAGCGCATAGATGTTTGGGCGGCTGCGCGATTGAACCGATGATTGTCCAAAAATGCGGTCACCATAGCTGGCAACAGCAAACAGAATTGTCACGTAGACAATCGCAACCAGAATGGTGATCCAAGGTTCGACCACGCTTTTCCCCTTATTGTATCCTAGCCCTCAACCTGGTTGCAGTTCACCATATTGAGCATCCCTTGTCTATTTTATGGATAAAGCAGATAAAACTTGATAATAGCTCATGCGGGGAAAGTTGAAAATTTTACTTAACGTTACGTAAGTTTTTCGCTAGAACCCTCATAGCCTAGCTAAAACAAGCTTGGGAATAGAACATTAAACAGAGGGGAATCTAACAATGTTCAACGAATTCAAAGAATTCATCATGAAGGGTAACGTGATGGACCTAGCAGTAGGTATCATCATTGGCGGCGCTTTTGCTGCAATCGTAGGCTCACTTGTAGCAGACGTTATCATGCCAATCGTAGGCGCAATTTTTGGGGGTCTCGACTTCTCAAACTACTTTGCACCATTGGCATCAGGTGTGACTGCAACAACTCTTGAAGCTGCTAAAGAACAGGGCGCTGTCCTTGCTTATGGTAACTTCATTACTGCGATCATCAACTTCATCATCATCGGCTTCATCATCTTCATGCTTGTGCGTGCGGTTAACAACATGACGGCTGCTAAAGAGGAAGAAGAAGCAGCGGCTCCTGCTGAGCCACCTGCTGAAGAAGTTCTTCTTACGGAAATCCGTGATCTTTTGAAAAAATAAGTTTGATCTGAGCAGATCATCTCAAATGAAACCCCGGCTTGTTCCGGGGTTTTTTATTTGCGTTGAATTCACTTGCTTCGTAAAACTTGGTTAAAGGTTTCTCACTAGGTTCTGCGTTAGACATGAGGGTGCTGGTATGGCACCGAGCAAGGGTGGATTTTAATGCAAAACTTGGCGGAAGCAGCCCGGACCTACCGGATCGCCTTAATTATCATTGCGGGTTTTTCGTTATTCGGTGCAATGTTGCAGCTTACGATCCCGCTTTACATGCTGCAGATTTATGATCGCGTACTCCCATCCCAAAGCAGTGATACGCTGATTTTCTTATCCATTCTGGCAGCTTTTGCTCTCGTCACACTGGGTTTAACCGAGATGGTGCGCCAGATATTGGCATCGCGTGCAGGGGCAAAGATTGATGCCGTGCTTGCAGGCGATGTTATGGAAAAGATGATCCGCGAGGGTCATAAAACAAATGGCAACACCCAGCCCATTCGCGAACTTCAAGCGGTGCGGTCACTGGCAGGTTCCAAGATCATGTTGGGAATGATTGATCTGCCGTTTTCATCGATATTCATTTTCTTTTTATACTTGGTACACCCAACACTATTCTGGCTTACCGTTGTTGGAACGATTGTGCTGGCAGGTGTGGCATTACTGAACCTGCGTTTCACCAGAGATGCGGGCAAAGAACAAACCAAAGCGATGGTCAACGCCCATCGGCAATCCGAGTTCTTTGCACGAAATTCAGACAGCATCATCGCCATGGGGATGATGAAAGATGTGATGGAAAACTGGGGCAGGTCCAATGCGCAAAGCCTGATTGCTGCAGATGCCGCAGCGCGTACCAACGCAATTTTCTCTGGTATTTCCAGAACACTAAGATTTGGCATTCAGGCAGCGATGTTGGGTGTGGGCGCTTGGCTTGTTCAAAAAGGTGAAATGACAGCAGGAATGATTTTTGCGGCGTCCATTATTTCAGGCCGCGCTCTACAGCCCATTGATGTGGTGATTGGTTCATGGCCGCAGATCAGTTCTGGCTGGGGCGCATGGAAGAGTGTCCGTGACTTTGTGGCAAGCGTTGACAGCAGAACCAGTTATACAAAAATGGAAGACCCCAAGGGCCATTTACAAGCTCAGGAAATTCTCCAACCCAATCCTACTGATCCCAAAAAGCCTGCAATTCTTGCCCGTCTTTCTTTCGAGCTTGAAGCAGGAAAATCCGTCGCGGTCATAGGCCCGTCCGGTTCGGGTAAATCCACACTGGCCCGTATCGTGGTGGGTGCGATCAAACCCTATTCTGGCGATGTGCGAATTGATGGCAATAACATCCAGAACTGGAACCCCGATGATCTGGGTAAGCATATCGGTTATCTGGCGCAAGACGTGGAAATGCTGCCCGGTACAATTGCACAAAACATCTCCCGTTTTCGCCATGATGTTCGTGATGAGGATATCTTAAAAGCTGCCGCGATGGCCCATGTAGATGATCTTATCAAGAAAATGCCTAATGGATATGACACAATGATCGGTCCGGGCGGACTGAATATTTCCGGCGGTGAAAAACAACGTATTGCGCTGGCGCGTGCTTTCTTCGGGATGCCCCGTCTTCTGGTATTGGATGAACCGAACTCCAGCCTCGACCGGATTGGTGAAAATGCGCTGATGCACGCGCTGATTGAAGCCAAGAAAGTCGGCATGACGGTGTTTCTGGTCACGCAACGCGAAAGTGTTCTCAAAGTGGTCGATAAACTGATGCGCATGCAAGATGGCCGCATACTCGATTATGATGATCGTGAGACCGTAATCCGGCAACATGCAGAACGTGTGCAAAAGGCCAAAGGCGAGAACGCTCCAGCTAATGCACCAAACGATTGATACGACCTAGCGAATTGAAATGGTAATGACCCGTATGACCTCGACAGAGCCACCCATTGTAGCTGCAAACACCAATCCAGCAGTTTCCGCACATACCGCGTCTCGCGAGGATTGGCGAGAAAACATTCCAACATCATTATGGATGACCGCACTCACAGGTCTGCTAATCATTGGTGTGTTTTTCGCGGGCTTCGGGTATTGGGCATTTCGCGCACCTCTGGCAGGCGCTGCAATCGCACCGGGTATTGTGGTTGCAAGCGGTCAAAACCAGCAGATTGGTCATTTAGAAGGTGGTATCATTCGTGATATCGCGGTGATCAAAGGTCAGGCGGTTACTGTAAATCAGCCTTTGGTATTCTTGGATGAAACACAGGCCCAGTCCAGCCGCAACCGTGTTGACCAGTCGATAGTGTCTCTCACCGCAAGTCAGGAAAGAGCAATGGCTGAATTGTCAGGGAAAGAGAAAATTTCTTTCTCTGAAAACCTGATTGCAAAAGCCCGTGAAGCAGGGCGGGAAAACATTCTTGACTTACAACGCGCGGAATTTCGCTCGCGTCTTCAACAACACACGTCAGAGCTGAACGTTCTCAAAGAACAAATGAGTGCGGTTGAAGAGGAAATCCAAGGGATTAACCGCCAGATAGAAGCAGAAAACACCAATCTTTTGGTGCTAACCGACCAGATCACAACCCAGACCAGATTGCTCGATCGCGGTGTCACTCCTAAAAATCAATATAATGCGCTTTTAAGGTCGCAAGCAGATTCAGAAGGGGCTGTGGGCAGGCTTACCGCTACTATAGGTCAGCGCCGTAAAGCGATCTCGGAACTAAAAGAGCGCCAAACAGCCTTGAGAGCTTCACGTCAGGCAGAAGCCTCAACCCAGATCAGCGAAGCACGCCAGCAGGTCGCAGACTTGCAAGAGCAATTAACAGCACGTGCGGATATCCTTGAACGCATGATCATCCGTGCGCCCGTGGATGGCGTAATTGTAAATATCTCCAAAAACACGATTGGCAGCGTGGTTGCTCCCGGTGAAACCGTTCTTGAAATTCTACCAACCTCTAAAGGCCTTGTTATTTCTGCGCGTGTTCCACCGCAGGATGTGGACGTTGTAAAGATCGGCCAAGAAGCAAGCATTCGTTTTGTAGCGCTCAACGCTCGCACCACGCCGGAAGTGCCCGCAATGGTTGAATATATATCTGCAGACCGTCTCATTGATCCGGCCACGCAGGAACCGTATTTCGATGCTCGCTTAAAACTGGCAGATGAACTGCCCAGTGAATTTTCCCTGGATCAGATTTATCCGGGCATGCCGGTCGATGCCTTTATCAAGACTGGAGATCGCACATTTGTCGAGTATCTGGTCAAGCCTGTGACAGACAGTTTCAGCAAGGCATTTCGCGAAGAGTAAACCTTGTTATCGGATAGGCAAGGTCATATGCTCCCAGTTAAAATTAAACTGGAGTACCCATGGCCGGAACTGTCTATTCCCAAGAAGAAATGATCGAAAAGCTTGTTGGCTTTCCAACTGTATCATGTGACTCAAACCTCCCGCTGATCGATTTCGTCAGTGATTATCTTGATGGCTGGGGCATTGAAAGCCACCGTGTTCCAAATGAAGAAGGCAATAAGGCAAATCTTTACGCAACGGTTGGCCCTAATGTAGAAGGCGGTATAGCGCTTTCAGGCCATACCGATGTTGTTCCGGTGGAAGGCCAGGATTGGCATACAGATCCGTTTTCGGTCGTGAAAAAGGATGGAAAACTATTTGGCCGCGGTACAGCAGACATGAAATCATTTTCAGCCATTGGGCTGTCATTGGTTCCTGAAATGCTGAAAGCAGACCTAAAGCGTCCTATCCATTTTGCTCTTTCCTATGATGAAGAGGTCGCGTGTTTGGGCGCACCTTTTATGATTGAGGAAATGGCGCAAAAATGCCCCCCTATAGAAGGTGTGATTGTGGGTGAGCCAACTGACATGAAAACCGTCACTGCACATAAAGCGATTCTAGATGTAGTTACCCGCATCAAAGGCCATGAAGTGCATTCCAGTCTTGTGCATACGGGCGTTTCTGCAGTGATGGTGGCAGCACGTCTTATTACATGGTGGGAAGACCGGATGCTTGAAGGTGCAAAAAAAGCTGATTCCAAATCATCTTTTGATCCACCATACACAACATTTCATTGCGGTCAGATCAGTGGTGGAACGGCACATAATATTACCGCCAAGGATTGTTGGTTCGTAACCGATATCAGAGCAATCCCCGGTGAAACGCCTCATCAGCATATGGAAGCGTATCTGGAGCATTTGAATACAAATGTTATACCCGCGATCAAAGCCATTCATCCTGATTGTGACGTGGAAACAGAAATCATTGCTGATGTTGCAGGTCTGACGCCTGAAACCAATGGCGCAGCAGAAGCCTTCGTGCGCTCTATCACGGGTGACAATGGCAATCACGTTGTGGCCTATGCCACAGAAGGCGGCCAATTTCAGGAGGGTGGATATTCAACGGTAGTGTGTGGTCCTGGTTCAATCGAGCAAGCTCATCAGCCCAATGAGTTTATCAAAATCTCTCAAGTTGAGGCCGCGACTGATTTTATAAGAAAAGTGATTGCGCGCTGCGCTGCATGAAAAAAATAGTTTCATTGTCTCTGGATTCTTAGTTGAAATCATTGCAAGATTTGCCCAAGCGTTCGCAGAAGCGAATGCATAACTAAGGGAGACACTACATGAAACTAGCCAAAAGCCTCATTGGAGGCGCGGTACTTTCTGTGCTTATGGCGTCTTCAGCGCTTGCTGAGAACACCTTCAAATTCGCGTTTCAGGGGTCATTGAAATCACTCGACCCATATTCGCTGAATGAGACATTCACACTTGGAACACTTGGTAACGTTTATGAAGGCCTGACGCGTCGCGGACCAGATCTTCAAATTCTACCTGGCCTTGCTGAAAGCTGGACTGTAGAGGAGCCGACACGCTGGCGCTTTAATCTCCGCAAGGGCGTGAAGTTCCATAATGGTAATGATTTCACAGCAGACGATGTTGTCTTTTCTGCAGATCGCGTACGTGCGGAAGGTTCTGACCTGACAAGCCGTATTCCAGCGGATGCAAAATTCGTCAAAGTTGATGACCACACAGTAGATGTGGTTCTAACATCACCAAACCCAATCCTTCATTATGAGTGGGACACTTGGGTAATCATTGACAAAGAATGGGCTGAAGCAAACGATTCAGTAGCGGTAACATCTGCTTCCGATCAGAACGCAAGCTTCATTTCACTTAACGCAAACGGAACAGGCGCTTTCAAACTAAGTAGCCATGAAGCTGGCGTTAAAACCATGTTTGAATCCAATGGCGATTGGTGGAACGCGGCTAATAAAGCACACAACATTGATAAAGCTGAGTTCTCGACGATTTCGTCTGATGCAACACGCGTTGCTGCTCTGCTTTCCGGTGAAATGGACCTCGTATACCCAATTCCGGTTCAGGACATTAAGCGTGTTGATGCTAACCCAACAACATCTGCTCAAACCGGTCCGGAACTTCGTACGATTTTCCTTGGTATGGACCAAATCCGTGATGAACTGCTTGAGTCTAGCGTGAAGGGTAAAAACCCGTTCAAAGACCTGAAGGTACGTCAGGCATTTTACCATGCGATCGACATTGAGACGATTAAAGCAAAGGTTATGCGTAACCTTTCAACACCGTCTTCAATCATGATCTCACCGTTTATGTTTGAAAACGCAGGTCAATTCTCGCGTTTGGAATACAATCCGGACGGCGCGAAAAAGCTGCTTGAAGAAGCAGGTTACGGCGATGGTTTTGAAGTTGGAATGGACTGCCCGAATGACCGCTACGTCAATGACGAGGCGATCTGTCAGGCTGTTGTTTCCATGCTTGCGAAAGTTGGCATTAAGATCAATCTGAACGCACAACCAAAAGCTCAGTACTTTGCAAAAGTATTGGCTTCTGGCGGCTTCAACACATCTTTCTTCTTGCTGGGTTGGACACCGGGGTCATTTGACTCATGGAATGTTCTGTCAAACCTACACGGGTGTCGTGATGCAGAAGGCAAAGGTAGCCCGTTCAACCTTGGTGGATATTGTAATCCAAAAGTGGATGAACTGACCAAACAGGTTCTTTCAGAAAACGATCCAGCCAAGCGTCTGCAACTGATCACAGATGCCTACAAGATCACTACGGATGAAGTTGCGTATATTCCGCTTCACCAACAGGGTCTTGCTTGGGGCGTATCATCAAGCGCAGACGTTAAGCAGCGTGCTGACAATGTGCTTATGATGTACCACGTCAACAAGAAATAATCTGAAAAGTTAGAAGGCTCCGCTCCGGCGGGGCCTGTTTTTATCTATGCTAGCATTTACCATCCAACGTCTGTTTCAAGCTGCGCTCGTCATGTTCATTGTCGGGATAATTGCCTTTACGATGTTCACATTTATTGGCGATCCGGTCGATCAGATGGTGGGCTTGGAAACCACGATTGAACAACGTGAAAAACTGCGTGAGCAATTGGGGTTGAAAGACCCG
>CAZEPF010000093.1:7721-11472 GCA_964514045.1 uncultured Rhizobiaceae bacterium
TTCAGTTTTATAATTTTGTCACCCGTGCCGTGCAGGGTGATTTCGGAATTTCCTACCAATTCAAACGCCCTGTCGCGACAATGATCGGCGAAAGATTACCCGCCACGTTGGAACTTGCATTAGTGGGGTCAATATTCGCTCTTGTTGTGGGCATACCGCTTGGGGTCTACACCGCTTTGCGCCGCGAAAGTTTTTTATCAAAAACCTTTCTTACAACGTCCCTGATCGGCATTTCACTGCCGCCGTTCCTCGTGGGCATCCTACTAATTTATGTCTTTGCTGTTCTGCTCCAATGGCTTCCAAGTTTTGGCCGGGGCGAAGTTGTAGAGTTCGGCTGGTGGACAACCGGCTTCGTTACAATCAGTGGTTTAAAGGCGTTGATTTTGCCAAGCATTACATTGGGCCTGTTCCAACTCACCTTGATCATGCGCCTTGTCCGTTCTGAAATGCTCGAAGTATTGAGAACCGACTACATAAAATTCGCGCGTGCCAGAGGGCTGCAAAACCGTGCAATCCATTTTGGCCACGCACTAAAGAACACGCTCATTCCAGTGATTACAATCACAGGCCTGCAATTGGGCTCGATCATTGCCTTTGCGATTATTACAGAGACTGTTTTCTCGTGGCCGGGCATGGGTTTGATGTTCCTGCAAGCAGTGCAGGATGTCGATATCCCGATTATGTCTGCCTATCTTTTATTGGTCGCGTTTCTGTTCGTGATGATCAATCTGATCGTCGATTTGCTGTACGTCTTTGTTGACCCGCGCATCAGAATTGGTGGAGGCGAAGCATGAGTGTACCTAGTGTCTCATCGCAATCATGGGTTGCTCGTGCGCTAGATTCTGATATCTGGCATTCGTTTAAGAAATCCAAGATTACGATTGTTGCGGCAATCATCACCTTTTTGATTTTCTTTGCCGCATTATTTGCGCCTCTGATTGCACCACAAAATCCGTTTGATCCGGCTAATCTGTCATTGATTGACTCACTCATTCCGCCCGTTTGGGAAGAGGGTGGCGATAGCCGTTATCTGCTCGGCACGGATGATCAGGGCAGGGGTATTTTGTCGACGCTGATGTACGGGTCACGCATATCGCTCGCAGTTGGATTTGCCTCTGTGATCTTCGCTGCAATTTTGGGGATTTCGCTTGGACTGCTTGCCGGATATGCCGGAGGTCGTACCGATGCGATCATCATGCGAATTGCGGATATTCAGCTAACATTCCCGTCTATTCTCATAGCATTGTTAATTGATGGTTCTGTGCGTAGTGTACTCGGCGGTATCAACCGTGAAGATTCAGCCTTTTATATTCTGGTGATCTCAATCGGCCTTTCTTTCTGGGTGCAATATGCGCGTACGGTTCGTTCTTCTGCTTTGGTTGAGAAGAACAAGGAATATGTTCAGGCTGCTCGATTGATCGGGCTGCATCCATTGCGCATTATGGCGCGTCACGTCCTGCCCAATGTTATGGGGCCGGTACTTGTGATCGCTACGATCAACTTGGCCTTGGCAATTATTTTAGAAGCTACATTGTCCTTCTTGGGTGTTGGTATTCCTTCCACTCAACCCTCACTTGGAACTATGATTTCAATCGGTAACAACTTCCTGTTTTCTGGCGAATGGTGGATGACCTTCTTCCCAGGGCTACTGCTTGCGGTTCTGGTTCTTGCCGTAAACCTGCTGGGTGACTGGCTCCGTGATGCGCTTAATCCGAGGTTACGCTAGATGGCTGAAACGCTTCTTTCTGTTCGTGATCTTGTGGTTGAATTCCCGACGCGTAAGGGAATTCTAACGGCCGTTGATCGCATTAGCTTCGACCTTGCAAAAGGTGAAGTGCTGGGTGTCGTGGGTGAATCAGGCGCTGGTAAATCCATGACGGGTGCAGCGGTAATAGGGTTGATCGAACCTCCCGGTCACATCGCTAGTGGTAGTATTCATCTAGGCGGCGACCGGATTGATAATCTGTCTCAAGACGAATTGTTAAAAGTTCGCGGACGACGGATCGGAACGATTTTCCAAGACCCGCTAACCTCGCTTAATCCGCTTTACACAATCGCCGAACAATTGGTTGAGACCATCCGTCGGCATACGGATCTAAATGCCGCTCAGGCGCGCGACCGCGCAATTGAATTATTAAATGAAGTTGGTATCCCAGCCGCATCAAGACGAATAGACGATTATCCGCACCAGTTTTCTGGCGGTATGAGGCAGCGCGTTGTTATCGCCCTTGCCCTATGCGCAGAACCAGAATTGGTCATCGCGGATGAACCTACAACCGCACTTGATGTATCGGTGCAAAGCCAGATCATCGACGTCCTAAAACGCATGTGTGAAGACCATGGTACGTCAGTCATTCTCATTACTCATGACATGGGGGTCATTGCAGAAGCAGCAGACCGTGTGGCCGTCATGTATGCGGGGCGCATTGCAGAAATTGGCCCTGTTAGAGATGTGATCAAAGACGCAAAACATCCATACACATCGGGCTTGATGGGCTCTATTCCAACGCTGGCTCAAAGCGATAGCCGGTTGACACAAATTCCGGGTTCCATGCCGAGATTGACCAACATTCCAAATGGTTGCGCGTTTAATCCACGGTGCAACAAAGTGTTTGATGCTTGCCATCAAATCCAGCCTGATCCGATAAAACTGAAGAAACGTGAAGTCGCTTGCCTTCTCTACGATAAGGAGTTGGCAAAATGAGCGATGATCTAATCGAGATTAAAAATCTGACGCGTGTTTTTGATGTTTCAAAGCCTTGGCTTAACCGCATGATTGAGCGTGAGGAGAAGAAACTTCTCAAAGCTGTCGATGATGTATCGTTCAGCATCGGGAGAGGTGAAACATTTGCACTTGTGGGTGAATCCGGTTCGGGCAAATCTACAATCGCTAAAATGGTGGTGGGCCTATTAAAGGCAAGCGGCGGTAATATTCGATTTGACGGCAATGAAATGTCGACGGCTGGTGGCGCAAAAATGCGTGAGTTACGAAGCCGCTTCCAGATGATTTTTCAGGATCCGTTTGCAAGTCTTAATCCGCGTTGGCGGGTGCGTGATATTATTGCCGAACCCATTCATACCTTTGGCTTGAAGGGAATGGATACAACGGTTGATAAACGGGTCGATGAATTGTTGGAAACCGTCGGGCTCTCCAGCAATGATGGTGGGAAATTCCCGCATGAGTTTTCCGGTGGCCAGCGCCAGCGCATTGCCATTGCACGTGCCTTATCTGCGCGTCCCGAGTTTATTGTATGTGACGAACCCACATCTGCGCTTGATGTTTCGGTGCAGGCGCAAATCCTGAATCTCATGCGTGATCTGCAAGACGAGTTTGGATTGACCTATCTGTTTATTTCGCATGATCTCTCCGTCGTTCGTCATATGGCAACCCGCATTGGCGTTTTGTATCTGGGCAAACTGGTAGAGATTGCGGAAGGCAAAACACTGTTCAAAAATCCGCAACATCCTTACACAAAAATGCTTTTGGATGCGGTGCCTGATCTTGAAATGACAGGTCGAAAACGCAAAGCAGTAGAGGGCGAAATCCCTAACCCGATTGATCCACCTACAGGCTGTACGTTTCATCCAAGATGCGGGCTGATTCACGATAAGTGTAAGCAGGTCATTCCAGTGTTAAAAACACATGGCAAAGGTCAGGCCGCTTGTTTTGCATTAGATAAATAAACAGCAAGTACTCTGCCTAGAGCGTGTCTGTCTTGGATTGCATCGATTTGATGGGTTGGATTTTTGA
>CAZEPF010000094.1:0-11408 GCA_964514045.1 uncultured Rhizobiaceae bacterium
GCACAAACGCCACGGCGTTCAAACGGTTCAATCCAAGCCAGATACGCTCTAGACCAACAAGTCACGCTTCGTTGAATTTATCAAAGCCTGCAAAAATCAGACGTTTCCCGTCAAAAGGCAGATGCTCCATTCGCATTCGCTCGTCCTGCATCGCCTTTGGCATCCCCTCATCACGAGCAGCTTTTGAAGCCCATTCCACCCAACCGATTGCAACAACTTCCCCCGCTTCGGCTTTTACCGCCATAGGAAATGAGGTTGTTTCTCCAGTCGGCACATCAGCACCCCAGCAATCGACTACACGTTCAGCGCCATAATCCTTGAACACAGTAGCCATGTTGGAAGCGTGTTTCTTGTACTCTTCCTCACGGTCAGCACGAACGGCTGCTACAAAACATTCAATATAGGACATGTGTTTCTCCTTGAATAAGCCTCACAAACCATCATATTGGGGTTAGTATAACAAATATGACAAGGATTATCTGATGTCCGCCATTAACGAATTTATTGAAACTGAAATCAAAGGAAACGACGTCGTCGTTTTCATGAAAGGCACGCCAGATTTTCCCCAGTGTGGTTTTTCAGGTCAAGTTGTTCAAATCCTGAACTATCTTGGCGTGGAATATAAAGGCATTAACGTGCTTTCAGATGATGATATCAGACAAGGCATCAAAGATTACACCAACTGGCCAACCGTGCCGCAGCTATATGTAAAAGGCGAATTTGTAGGCGGATGCGATATCATACGTGAAATGTTTCAGGCAAGCGAACTACAATCTCTGTTCACTGAAAAAGGCATTCCACAACAGGGCAAAGCAGAAGCTTAATCCCTAGCTGACGATCTAAACTCCCACGCATCCATCGCGAGAAAATCAAACTCATAGGATGCGTGTATTTTTTCGCCTATAAATCCATCACCACATGCGCCCATTGCAACAAAGATTGGCAGTAAATGCTCGTCTGTCGGATGGTTCTCAACCGCAAACGGCGCTTCTTCCTTAAAATTCAGAAGCTTATCCACATCACCGGATTCAAGACATGAATCAAACCACGCGAGAAACTCTATCACCCATTGCTTAATATTAGCGTCCAAATCCGCGTTTTGACCCTTCTGAAAAAGCGCATGAAGATTATGGGTAATGTTTCCGGTGCCGATCACCGCAATGTTTTGGTCAGGCAATGAAGCCAATGCTCGGCCTAACTTATAATGAAATGTAGCATCCTCATTTGGATCAATAGAAATTTGAACAATAGGAATATCCGCATCAGGCCAAATAAGTGAAAGCGGCACCCAAACCCCGTGATCGTACCCGCGTTTAGCAAGCCTGCTCACAGGTAGCCCGTGATCTAACAATATTTGATAGATGCTATTAGCTAAATCAGGATGGCCGGGCGCAGGATAGACAACCTCATAAAGCTCTTTCTCAAATCCTCGAAAATCATAGATCATCTCAGGATGAGGATCACTAACAACTGCAATTCCTTTGGTTTCAAAGTGTGCAGAAACCGACACGATAGCATCCGGTTTCGGGTACTTATTCCCCATCTCTGTCATAAATGCACTCGCGGGAGACTTGTGCAATCCCATATTGGGCGCACCATGAGATAGGAAAAGTGGGGGAAATGTCGGCATCGTTAGGCTCCTATTTCATAAAACATAGAGCACGAAGCCTTCCACCAGAAGAATCGGAAATAGAGACAAACTGTTCACATCCAACAATTCTGGAGTTTCATCTACTTCAAATCGAGATCAGATGGATCATAGATGTGACGGCCATCATTTGAGGGAAGTTTGGTTTTTAAGGCCCAATACTTACGCACCTCCTCCATTCCCATTTCGGGATGATGATCCAGAAAGTCCCTTGTGTATTGATTGAATTGATTATGGTCAGCAATCACACTTTGGAAGTCAGGATCAGCCTCCCTCACCTTCATTGCCTTATATTCAACCACTGCATCACCCAGCGTATTGCCAATATTCGCCCTCATCCACGCCATAAATTCAATATTGAACTTAAATCCACTGCCGACCTGTGAAGTGAAAAATCGGCGAACATTTTGAGAGTTTTTATAGCTATCGGTAATGATTGTTTCGGGAGATAGAGGCTCCTTATGCCAATCAAAATCAGAAGCCACTTTAGCTGATGCATCACCAGGCCAGGTCTTCTCACCCGTATCCAGAAAATGACAAATACGATCTAAGATCTGGAACTTGCCTCCTGTGGTTTTCAGACCATGCTGTTTGGCGCAAGCAACCAAATTAGTTTTCAGCCAATACCAGCGGCGAAGTTCAGTACTGCTAGAAATCAACCCGATAGCTGGACGCGTTTCGTTACTAGAATTGCTCATCCACTATCTCTAACGAACAGGTTTGCCATCCGTAATCTCGTACCAGTCCGGCTTATCATCGACAAAAATATGCTCGGAAATCTCAAGCCCGGTGGGTCCATCAATTGAACCTGCCAGAATAGAAGTGAAATCATCCTTGTTATGTTTCCAGAACAATGCCGAGCCACAACTGGAGCAAAAGCCACGCTTTGCAAAATCAGAGGATTGATACCACGTTAGCGTATCGCTGTTAATCAGCCGAAGCTTATCATCAGAAACATTAGTGGCAGCATAAAATGATCCCGTTTGCTTTCTGCATTGAGTGCAATGACACGCCACAACAGGTCGAAGTTCGCCCAGCGCCTCCCAAGTCACACCACCGCAATTACATGAACCTTTGATAATATTTGTCATGGAAGTCTACAGACCTTTTACAAAGATAGTATTATTCAGCAGCAACCACAGAGGACTGCTCTGAATCGCGATCTTTTTGCAGCAAATCAGCAATTAGAAAGGCCAACTCAAGAGACTGGCTGGCATTCAAACGCGGATCACAATGCGTATGATAACGTGAACCGAGGTCTTCCTCAGTTACTTCACGCGCACCACCCGTACATTCGGTTACGTCTTTGCCCGTCATCTCAAAATGAACGCCACCTGCATAGGTACCCTCAGCGTTATGGATCTGGAAGAACTGCTGAACCTCAGACAAAACATAATCAAACGGACGGGTTTTGAACCCACCCGCAGAGATTGTATTTCCGTGCATAGGATCACATGACCAGACCACTTTTTTGCCTTCGCGCTCAACTGCCCTGATCAAATCTGGAAGATGATCACCTACCTTTTCATGACCAAATCGATTGATCAGCGTCAAGCGGCCAGGCTCATTGTCTGGATTCAGAATATCGCACAGTTCCAACAAACCATCAGCAGTCATAGACGGACCACACTTGAGACCAAGAGGGTTTTTTATCCCTCTGAAAAACTCGACATGAGCATGATCAGGCTGGCGTGTACGATCTCCAATCCAAACCATATGGCCAGATGTAGTGTACCAGTCGCCTGTCGTTGAATCCGTACGGGTCAGAGCTTCTTCATACCCAAGCAGCAGTGCTTCGTGACTCGTGTAGAAATCAGTCTCACGAAGTCTCGGATATTGCTCTGATGAAAAACCTATCGCCTTCATAAAGCGAAGCGTTTCACCAATACGGTCAGCCAATTGCTTATATTGTTCTGAAGCTGGTGTTTTCTCGATGAAGCCAAGCGTCCATTCATGAACATGTTCAAGATTTGCATAACCACCTTGTGCAAACGCACGGATCAGGTTGAGCGTCGCAGCAGATTGACGATATGCCATAATCTGACGCTCAGGATCAGGAATGCGGGATTCATCGCTAAACTCTATGCCATTGATGATATCACCACGGTAACTCGGCAGCGTCTTATCATCTTTGGTTTCGTTGTCAGAAGAACGAGGTTTTGCAAACTGACCTGCAATCCGCCCTACTTTCACAATCGGTTTTGCAGCAGCATATGTCAGAACAACGGACATCTGCAGAAATACGCGGAAAAAGTCGCGAATATTATCTGCCCCATGTTCAGCAAAACTCTCGGCACAATCTCCACCTTGAAGTAAAAATGCTTTACCTTCAGAAACATCTGCTAAATGAGATTTCAAATCACGCGCTTCACCTGCAAATACCAAGGGCGGATATGATTCTAAGCGTTTTTCAACACCTTCAAGAGCCGCAGGATCCGGATACTCCGGCACCTGTATGATGGGTTTTGATCTCCAAGAACTCGGGGTCCAATTTTCAGCCATGGTTCAATCCTGCTACGCTTTATACGCTAAATGTTTATCTTCAATGCAACGGTATACAAATAAATGGCACGCTACGCCACCAAAGAAGCAAGAATCGTAAAAATAGCAAGTCTCGTATGGTTAATGCCAGGTTAATTCTGAAGTCCATGTTTCTGTATGGCAAATGCAGGAATAGCGAGTTTAGGCGGAGTTAAAACGTAGTGCGCTATTTTGCTATTGTCTTGAACGGCAAGTGGATCACTCAGTAAGACCCAAAACTGATTTAGACGTAGACGATTTGAAAGTGCCATGCTGCAGGACAGCGGACACCAGAAAATAGTCAACCCGGCCAGCTTCGCAATTGTCGCCCTAAACGCGTGGCTGGCTTAATCACACTCTCTTCCTCACTCCTGCTCACGAGGGAGAGGGTGTGATTTTTTCCTCTCATCAATCTTCAAAATTCTACGCTTGAGCAAGTCTATGATTTTTCAACATGGCGTTTATGGTAAATTGTACGGTAATTTTTTACCGCAGTTTATCGTAAGCAAAGTTTTGGCTTCAATTAAAATACAACCTTAGGTTGCATAACTCATTATTACTCTCGTTAATATTGGGAGAAAATAATGAAAACCTACATAACAACACTAACAACTGGTTTGCTATTACTTCATACGTTGCCCGCAAACGCAGCAGACATACCCTTTAATGGTACAGTAGTTGCATCTTGCGTCTTAACGGTTGGAACACCCGGCATTCTAGCAGTCAATAGCGACTCGACCATTCTAGGGTCCCAACAGTCTGGCGGCTTAGCAGGATCAGCAAATGCCCTAACAACGGGCACAGGATATTCTGTAAGCGTATCATCACCAGCGTCATTCACGCTCGGTCCAGCTGATGCAAGTGACAATGTTACGTTCTCATCCAGCTATCAAGGTTCCGGTGCGACCAACTTTTCGCAAACCAGTGAAAGCACTTCAACTAGCTTAAACCTTGGACTGACAACGATTGGCGTTGATTTGACCGCAACAAAAACAAGCGGCATCTTCTCTGCCGGCAATTATACTGCCGCAACGACCGTGACGTGCGAGTAGTCGGTCATGAAACCCTTTGCACACTCGCTGATCGCAGCCGCGACACTCGCATCATCAATATTGAGCGCAAACGCTCAAGCGATTTCGCCCATGCGCAAAGTGATAACCAGTTACACGGATACATTTGCGATTAAGGTCAATCCAATGAACCCGTATCCAGATGTCGTGGAGATGTCGGTATCAGTCTATGATGAAAACTTTCAACTGGTACCTGCAAGGGTTTCACCCAAACTTTTACGAATGGGGCCAGGCTCGTCGCGACCAGTAACGGTTGTAGTGCCATTCATGGGACAGAAGACGCGGAAGATACGCATCTGTGCCGAAACAATTCCTTATAAAAACAAAACAACAATGATTAGGGGACAGGTATGTGGGAAATTCTTCGCAAAACAAGCTGGCTAACCACGGCAGCTTTATCAATGTGCTTGACTACGCAAGCCATATCACAGACGGCCACGGTCAATAATAACAATCAGAGCTTTGGGTTCAATTTACCCCATTCACAAATGCCTAACGGTTTTGATGAGGTGAGAACATCCGATGGCACAACCTGCCGGTCCAGCATGTCCGGTAATGGTGCCTACTTTGATCTTGGTGGTATTACCAGCCGCCCCTCTACAACAGGGGAAAGCGAAACAGCCGCGTATGGCCGGTTGGTAATTCCACTAGGGCAGCGTCCGAACCGTATCGATTGCACATCGCTGTATCAGTTAGAAATTGATCGATTGCGGCATGAGTTGATGTTGGCAAAATCTGGAGCAAGAGGCGCAACAGGCGTTGCACCATCTGATTGGGCAAAGTCTGGATGGAATAACAACTCATCCCCCAACTAGATAGAACAAGGATACGCGAAACATGATCTTCCGTGTATCAACGAGCAGGCCGCATCTGAGCACCCATGTTTGACAACACGGTGCGGCCTTGCTCACTGATTATTCAGCGCAAACCTTCCAAGAGCAAACTTTCCGAGCATTGTATCAATGCACTCGCGTTGCGGGTCGCTCAACACAATTGATCTTGGATATAATGGCTTGTAACGGTCATCCAGAATATGACGGCTAAATCCATCTGTTGTTTTGCCAAACTCTTCAACCGCAGCCTCGTCATAGACTTCGATAAAGCCCTGCAACACTGCGTCTAAATAGGATTGCAAAAGCGGCAAGTCAGGCGCGCGATCATCCCCCTTAGCAACATAAACATATAACTCGTTAGGCAACTCATCTTTGCGTAAACAGTGAAAATCATCCGCCGATAGACTGACCCGCGTATAGCCTTCTTCACGCTTATCAACAGCGGGGAGGTTTTCTTTACGGTCAATCACAAGAAGGCCAGCAATCGAAGTCTCAGCATCACGATGCACAGACAAAAGAGCAACGCTGCGATCCGGCATATTTTCCTGTGCCTGCCAATGGCGCCGCCACCCGATCAAGGTAGCGGGCACCAAATCAACATAAGGCGTACGCAATGTATGCTTGTTTACAAGCGATCCAAATCCGAAATAACCGACAAGATCAGAACACGTCCCTGTCATTAGTCAGTGCGCTCACCATTCACGACACGATAGCTAGGTGAATACATCGTCACCAATTCTTCTGCTGCAGTCGGATGAACGGCCATGGTTCGATCAAAGTCAGACTTTTTCGCACCCATTTTGATAGCAATCCCAAGGGTCTGAGCCATCTCACCAGCGCCCTCACCCAGAATATGAAGTCCGACAACACTATCAGTCTTCGCATCAACGATGATCTTCATCAGAATTTTCTCACTCGATCCCGCCAAGGTGTTTCGCATAGGCCGGAAGTGAGCGCGGAAAACTTCCAGTTCAGAATACTTATTTGCGGCATCGGTTTCACTCAACCCGATTGTGCCAATTTCTGGCTGTGAGAATACAGCCGTTGCAATCAAATCATGGTCAGGCTTAGTTGGATTATCTTTGTACTCAGTCTCGATCAAACACATGGACTCATGAATCGCCACAGGCGTGAGTTGTACCCTGTCAGTTACATCACCAACTGCCCAGATACTATCCGCGCTGGTTTTTGAATATGCATCCACTTTGATATTGCCACGATCGTCAGCTTCAACGCCTGCAGTTTCTAAGCCAAGACCTTTGGTATTGGGATTACGGCCAATCGCCAACAGGATTTGATCTGCAGTAAATTCGTTATCTTTGGTGGTCTTCACGCACAAAGTGCCATCAGCAGCCTTTGAGATATTGCTGAACACCTCACCACAAACGACGTTGATGCCCCTGCTCTTCATCTCATCCTGAAGCGCATCGCGCATGTCTTCATCAAACCCACGAAGGATTTTTTCGCCACGATAAATCAGCGTGACATCGGTTCCAAGTCCCGCAAGAATACAGGCAAATTCCACCGCGATGTATCCACCACCCGCAATGATGATCGATTTGGGTTGCTCCTTGAGGTAGAAAATATCGTCAGAAGTGATGCAATGCTCACTGCCCTCTACTCTAGCGTCTTGGTTGGGCGTACCACCCACAGCGATTAAAATGCGTTTTGCAGTAACCGTCTTATTTAAGTCTTTTAGAAAAATGGAATTGGGTCCGGTCAACTCAGCACGTGTGTCAAACATCTCAGCGCCATTGCCATCCAAGCCTTTTTGATACAGACCTTCGAGGCGATCAATCTCTTTGTCTTTATTAGCAATCAGCGTGTTCCAATCAAATGAGGTTTCCCCAACGCTCCATCCAAAGCCTTTTGCTGCTTCAAACTCATGTGAGAATTGCGAGGCATAAACCATCAATTTTTTAGGCACACATCCTCTAATAACACATGTTCCGCCCCAACGGTGTTCTTCAGCAATACCAACTTTTTGCCCCATACCAGCAACAAGGCGACCAGCTCTAACGCCACCTGATCCACCACCAATTACAAAAAAATCAAAATCAAAATCCGCCATAATCCATCCTGACAAAAACAAAACCCGGGATAGCCCCGGGTTAGTAGAAGATAATAGTGAGAACTGAGTTACTGCAACCCCTGTTCTTTCAATTTTGCGTTCACCATTTCGTTCATATCGCGTGTGATACCCGTGCGCCAAACTTTAGAGACATTATCAATACGCTTGAAAATACGAGGCGTGAGACCCAGAAACTTGATACCAGCTTCACTGCTGAAAAACGTTTCAATCTGGTTCAACTCTTCCATTGTGAAAAGCTTCGTGTAGATCGCAGCTACCTCGTTTTCTAAAGCACCACGGCGAGCGGCGAGAGAAATAGCGGTTTCATCAACAATGTTAGAAATCTCTGCTTCGATATCAGGACGGTTAGCGATCAATCCAGCTTTTGTGAATGATGCGATCTCTGGCAAAATTCCATCCAGACGGCTGGTTGCACCCGTTGCAATCATCGCGCTTTTAGCGGCTTTGACATGTTCGGGCGTAACATCTTGCGCCTGCGCAGGCACAATACTCATAAAAGCAACAAAGACCAACGCGACAGCGCATTTTACAAAACCAACCATTGAACTAACTCGATCTACCAACACTACTCTCCATATATAAATTGCAAGGGCCCCTATTTGGCGATTTGCTTGACGCCATCCTTGCCAGCCAGAAAAACTCTGTCTGCGTAGCTTAAAAACAAACCGTGTTCAACCACGCCCGGTATATTCAGTAATTCTGAGGAAAGAGCGTAAGCATCGGGAATGTGGCCAAAAGATGCATCTAGGATAAAATGTCCACCATCTGTAACAAATGTCTCATCATCTTTTGAGCGCAAATGTATTGGTCCACTCAAGCCCAATTCTTTGCAAGAATGTTCGACGGCCATCCAGGTTGCTTTTAGCCCAAACGGATTAACCTCAATCGGCAATGGAAACGCCCCCAGCGTATCAACAAGTTTGCTTTCATCTGCGATGACAAACATTTTGGTAGAAGCATTTGCAACTATCTTTTCTCTTAGCAAGGCACCGCCGCCACCTTTAATGAGCGAAAGATCACTATCAACTTCGTCGGCACCATCAATAACAAGATCAAGCTCAGGCATTTCTTCAAGAGTTGCCAGTGGAATTGAAAGTTCACGGCAAAGCTTTGCGGTATTTTCAGACGTCGGCACTCCGGTAATTTCAAACCCGTTGGCGACTTTAGCACCCAAAAGCCGTGTAAATTCATCCGCAGTGGACCCTGTTCCAATGCCAAGCCGCGTCCCCTGCTCAACCAGTTCCAATGCAGCGGCTGCTGCCTCTATCTTCAATTCCCTGCTCATGTATAGTCTCGCATAATAATCATACAAGTTCGTGGTATCACGTGGCATAAGGCGCGACTACGAAATTCCCTCTCCATCAACAGGACCTGATATGCGAAACCTGATCATCTTCGATCTTGATGGCACACTGGCTCACACTGCCCCCGATCTTTTAGGCACTCTGAACAGAATTACTGCACCCGAAGGACTAGAACCAATAGCGTTAGAGCAAGTTGGGCAAATTGTTGGACATGGCGCAAAGGCTATGATCCGCGCTGCCTTTGCGCTGAACGAAAAAACTTTAGAAGAGGTCCATCTTGAAGAGCTTTTCCAGGCATTCTTGGAAGACTATGGCCGGAATTTAGCAAAAGACACACATCTATTTGAAGGTGTCATAAGCGCTTTGGACATCCTTGAAACGAAGGGACACTTTTTTGCGGTATGCACCAATAAAATGCACGCAATGGCAGTGCCCTTATTGGATCAACTTGGCGTTTTACACCGTTTCAAATCTGTGACCGGTGGCGATAGTTTCGACTTTCGAAAACCTGATGCACGTCACCTTAAAGAAACCTGCAAACTTGCCGGCTTCTCATTGTCAGATGCAATCATGATTGGCGATTCAGAAACAGACATTAACGCTGCAAAAAATGCGAAAATTCCCTCGGTTGCAGTTACATTCGGATACACACAGTTACCCGTAAAAGAGTTAGGCGCGAATGAATTCATCAACCATTTTGACCAACTACCTGATGTGATAAGCAGGCTGAGAACCTTAACATCTTAACCAGCCTTTGCTTTTAGTGGCAGGGCAACAACCTTTGAATTCAAAGATTGTTGTTTCGGCACCCAAGCGGAAATCCAATCAATCAGTTCTGATATCGGCATAGGTCGAGCAAAATAGTACCCTTGCGCAAAAGTGCAGCCATGCTGTGCTAAAAAATCAAACTGCTCTTGCGTCTCAACGCCCTCTGCCACAGTTTCATAATTAAGACTATTTGCCATGGCCAATACGGTACGAATAATCACACTGCCATGCTCATCGTCCGAATTCGATAGAAGGTTCACAAAGGAACGATCTATCTTGAACACATCAAAAGGCAATTTCGAAAGTTGGGCAAGATTTGAATAACCTGTCCCAAAATCATCAATTGCAAATCGAATACCGATTTCCTTCAACGTATTGATGTGATCAAGCGCAAGGTCAGGGTCTTGCATCGCCATGCTTTCAGTCAACTCAAGCTCCAAACGACATGGGTCCGCTCCCGTCTTGTTCAGCACTTCTTTGACCGTTTGCGCCAGATCAGCGCGCTCAAATTGAGCTGAAGATACGTTTACTGCAATCGAGAGATCAATTCCTAAACCGTCAAATTTAACGGTTTGCCAACACGCCTGCTCCAACACCCATTTGCCAAGCGGCAAAATTAGTCCGCAATCTTCCGCAATTGAAATAAACTCTAATGGCGGAATCATACCGTTTTCAGGGTGCTTCCACCTGACAAGCGCCTCTACTGATTTTGGCTTACCGGAAATACAGTCAATTTTAGGTTGATAGTAAACTTCTAACTGATCGTCTGACTCTAAAGCCACGCGCAAGTCTTGTTCAATTTCTGCCTTACGTGATGCTTCTTCGTTAAGTCGTGCTGAGAAGAATCGGAAAGTATTCTTCCCCTCCTGCTTTGACTGATACATCGCCATATCAGCACTTTTGAGTATGGTTTGATAATCACAACCATCCTGCGGGAATACTGAAATACCAATAGATGCACCAACGGCAATTCTTGATCCATTGATTTCAAAAGGTTCTGATACCGCATCGATGATACGCTGGGATACAATCGCGGCATCAGTTGCTTCACGAATGTCAGACAAAAGGATGGTAAACTCATCCCCGCCTAGTCGGGCTAGAACCTGCTTTTTATTACCTTCATTGTCTTCGTCGTCTATATTATTAGAGTTTGCTTTTCCGAAGCCAATTAAG
>CAZEPF010000095.1:0-11257 GCA_964514045.1 uncultured Rhizobiaceae bacterium
GATCAATAAGGCGCTCAAGATTTTTGCGGGTCGCGTCTTCCTCATAGTTTTGTGTGGCCTCAATCACGGTCGTTGGATCAAGATCGTAGTCTTCCAGCAATGCCTCAAAAAAACTTAGTTTATCCTGATCACCAAGCGATTCGTATTTACCCAAAAGAGCCGCCGCCAGTTTTGTGCCAGAAACCTCTCCCTGTTCAGACATCAAGGCCTCACACAAAGCCAGAATATCGCGCTTATCGTATTCGGAACTAAACTTGCGCCGCTGATCAAGAAGCGAAGAAAATACATCCTGCAGAAATGACATGAAAGTTTCTCGTAATTAACGTGATGGCGAACTCAGGGCCGCAACCCTTAAGGCTTCGCTTTAAGGCAGTATAACTCTAAAAACGGAGGAACTATGCAGGCAAATGAATATTAAACCGTTTGCGAATTGCCGCATCGCTCACAGCATCAATATACACATCGCGCGGAGCATCCAGAATACTGCGTTTGCGTTCAATTGCCTTAGCAATCAGATTCGGCTTGCCGATTTCCGCCCACTCTTTTGGAGAGGTACGGTCTGCAAGTTCTGGATAGATATATTCCGTCTGCATCAGCGAGAGCGTTTGCTCGTGCCCAAGATAATGCCCCGGCCCTTCCAGACACACCGATCTCATTGCATCAATCGACACACTGTCTTCTGAGACATCAATACCCTTCACACAGCGCTGAACCTGACCCAGAAGATCATCCCCCAACACAAGTGATTCAAGGCAAAAGCCCAATAGCGACGCGTGCATTCCAACGCTCTCATAGACCATGTTGAGGCCTGACAATCCTGCCATAACATTGGAGATTGCCTGTTCCCAACCCGCTTGCATATCCGGCATTTTTGCATCTGCAATACCTGCCGCCGCGCCGCCAGGAAGATCATAAAACTTGTGCATCTGAGAACAACCTGCGCTCAGCAATGCCTGTTCGCCTGACCCGCCGGACATGGCCCCTGTGCGCAAATCAGAAACAAACGGCCAGGTACCAAAGATCGCAGGATGCCCCGGCTTGATGGCGTTAACATAGACAACACCCGCCAAACATTCCGCCACCGCTTGAACGATCGCAGTTGCAAGTGGCGCTGGCGCTGTTGCACCCGCCTGTCCCGCAGAAAGTAACAGCACAGGCATACCGCCACGAATACAAGCCTCCATGACCTCGCAGGATTCTGTCGCAAACTTCATCGGCGGCACAACGAAACAATTTGAATTGGAAAGAAATGGACGTGCCCGCCACGCATCTTCTCCACCTGCAATCATATGCAAGAGTTCAAAACAACCCGGTACAAATGAAGGCTCCACGAAAGATGTACCCACGTGTTTTTTGGTTGCAGCACAACTGGCATAAATCGTGTTGATATCCAGCTCGTAATTGTCACTGATATCACGCGCAACCATTGTGCGCTGGAAGAAATGCACATTGTCCAGCTTGTCGGTCAGACGTGCAGAATTATACAAATCCTGAAGATAGGATTCGCGGTATTCGTTGTTCTCGATATCGACGACATGTACCGCAGCACCCGCCGTACCAAAATGAACCCGACTACCAGATAGCAGCAAATCATGTTTTGGATCACGTCCATACAAGGTGAGGTCACGTGCGGCAATCGCCAGCATATCTTCGACCAATGCACGTGGAAAACGGATACGCCCGTCATCGCCAAGAATAGCGCCTGCATCGGTTAGAATTTTAATGCCGGACTCAGGCGCTTCACTAATGCCAATCTGTTCCAGAGCGTCCAAAGCCGCTTCGTGGATGCGTTGAACATTGGCATCAGTCAGAGGTTTGTATTGCCCGCCCACAAGACCCGCATGAATGGGCCGCAACTCCTCGGCAAGCTTTTCTGAACGCAAAGCAACTCTAGCACTTCTACCCCCTGAACGGCGGGACTTAATAGGTGCTTCGCTCATGATCATCACCTCCTGCAACCATGAATATTTCGATTATGATTTCACGAAAACCTGAAAAGGAAAAGACCAAAATGCGACACATAATCCAAATTACACATTGTGTGAGAGTGGTAAAAATTGATAGATTGTAGCTATGAAAAACACGCCTAATCTATCCTCTTCTGCTCCTTCTATGATCGACCCGTTTGGCCGCATGGTCGAGTATCTGCGCATCTCTGTTACAGACCGCTGTGATTTCCGCTGTGTTTATTGCATGGCAGAAGACATGACGTTCCTTCCCAAGAAGGAACTTCTCACGCTCGAAGAGTTAGAACGCCTATGCACTGTGTTCGTGGAAAAAGGCGTGCGCAAGCTTCGCCTCACGGGCGGAGAACCCTTAGTGCGTCGCGGCGTGATGCAGCTTATTCATAATCTGGGCAAGATGCTGGACGGTGGCGGATTGGACGAACTCACCCTAACCACTAACGGATCACAACTCGCAAAATATTCCGACGAGCTGGTGGCGGCTGGCGTCAAACGCGTCAACGTTTCGCTGGATACACTGGACGAAGATAAATTCGCTAAGATCACACGCTGGGGTAGACTTCCCCAAGTCATGGGCGGACTGGAAGCCGCCAAAAAAGCGGGTCTTGAAATTAAGATCAATGCGGTTGCCCTGAAAGAAGTCAATGAGCATGAAATCGAAGGCATGATGAAATGGGCGCATGGCGAAGGGTTTGACTTCACCCTGATCGAAACCATGCCTTTAGGCGAAATCGACGAAGACCGTACCGATCAATATTTGCCACTTTCAACCGTGCGTGAACGTTTGGAAGAAACCTACTCACTTGCAGACATCCCTTACAAAACCGGCGGCCCTGCGCGCTATGTTAACGTCAAAGAAACTGGTGGGCGTATGGGGTTCATTACACCGATGACCCATAATTTCTGCGAAAGCTGTAACCGCGTCCGCCTCACTTGCACCGGAACGCTTTATATGTGCTTGGGTCAGGACGATGCAGCCGACCTTCGCGAGCCGCTTCGTGCATCTGAAGGCAATGAACTGGTCTCACAAGCAATTGACGAAGCCATCAGCCGCAAACCGAAGGGCCATGATTTCATCATTGGAAGAAATTCCGCTCCTTCCGTCTCCCGCCACATGAGCACCACGGGCGGGTAAGGTTTACCGACTGATATACAGAAGGACATTGCGGCGATGTGGTCGGTCGCGATGTTCAAATAAGTATATCCCCTGCCACGTACCAAGCGCCAAACGCCCATCCGCCACTGGGATAGAAATTGAGGTTTGCGTCAGCGCAGCTTTAATATGGGCGGGCATATCGTCCGGCCCTTCATAGGTATGAGTAATATACGACATAGAAGGATCATTGGTCGGCGGCACAAGTCGAGCAAAGAAGTTCTTCAAATCGGTTTGAACTTCCGCGTCTGCATTTTCCTGAACAACAAGTGAGCATGATGTGTGTTGCACAAACACTGTGCACAAACCTGTCTCGTGGCCTGCAGCTTGAACAGATTCAGCGACACGATCCGTAAATTCATACAAACCTTGGCCAGAGGTTGAAATAGTAAGAGAGTGTTGCATTGCCTAACTGAAACTCTGGCTTAACTAACCTAGATAAAAATCCTGTCACCCTGTTCGTCAATCATCTGGCGGGCTTTTCGCATCGAGATTTCAGTTGCTTCGTCCAGCGTGGCACATTGATCAGCGCGGATCAGACGATGTTCTTTTACTTCGCCATCTATCTCTTTGCGGATCATGGCAGAGACGCGAAACTGCCCGCCTTCATTCATTGGCACGCTTTCAATCTGGCAGCCTTTATACTCAACCTGCTCAATCGCTACAGGCTTTTGAGCGCCCCCGCCACCAAACAATTTTTTCAAAAAAGACATGCCCTTACTCCCATTGATTAGCCAAGTGCTAGCATAAAAAAAGACCGCCATAAATGGCGGCCTTGTCAAATCTGATATCGTTCCTTAGCTGTCCAGGAACGAACGAAGCTTACGGCTTCTGCTTGGGTGTTTCAGCTTGCGAAGCGCTTTCGCTTCAATCTGTCTGATACGCTCACGCGTCACGCTGAACTGCTGCCCAACTTCTTCAAGTGTGTGGTCAGTGTTCATGCCAATACCAAAGCGCATACGCAAGACACGCTCTTCACGCGGTGTAAGCGAGGCAAGCACACGAGTTGTTGTCTCGCGAAGGTTTGCCTGAATGGCCGCATCAATCGGCAGGATTGCGTTTTTATCCTCGATGAAATCACCCAGATGGGAATCTTCCTCATCCCCAATTGGCGTTTCAAGAGAGATCGGCTCTTTCGCAATTTTCAGAACCTTGCGCACTTTTTCAAGCGGCATGGCAAGCTTCTGGGAAAGTTCTTCCGGCGTTGGCTCGCGACCAATCTCGTGAAGCATCTGACGCGATGTCCGAACGATTTTGTTGATCGTCTCGATCATGTGCACCGGAATACGAATGGTCCGCGCCTGATCCGCAATCGAACGCGTGATCGCTTGGCGAATCCACCATGTGGCGTAAGTCGAAAACTTGTACCCACGACGGTATTCAAACTTATCAACCGCCTTCATCAAACCAATATTGCCTTCTTGAATAAGATCAAGGAATTGCAATCCGCGGTTCGTATATTTTTTGGCAATTGAGATCACAAGGCGAAGGTTGGCTTCCACCATTTCCTTCTTGGCTTGCGCGGCTTCGCGTTGGCCTTTTTGCACTTTGTGAACGATGCGGCGGAACTCGATAGGCTGCAGGCCTGTTTCACCCGCAAGACCCTGAATGTCGGAACGAAGCTCTTTGATCTGCTTGTTCTCTGCCTTGTTGAACTCTTTCCAACCGTGGGAAGAAAGGTTCGCGATACGGCGAATCCAGTTAGGATCAAGCTCGGAACCGAAATACTCCTCAAGGAAGATTTCACGCGGGATACCATAGGATTCAGCCAAACGAAGCAAACGACCTTCAAGACCAAGCAACTGCTTGTTGATTGCATAAAGCTGCTCGATTAGCGCTTCAATCCGGTTATTGTTCAGTGACAAAGACTTAACAGATGTAATAATCTCGCCCTGCAAGTCCTTGTAGCGCTTTTCCTGAGCAGCTGAGAGCTTCTTATTGTCCAGCGCCTTCTCAACCAATTGGTCTTGTAAGCGGCGAAGCTTTTTATATTCAGAAGCGATGAAATCCAGCGTTTCAAAAACCTGAGGTTTCAGTTCCGCTTCCATGGCTGCGAGTGACAAGCTTGCCTCGTCATCATCGTCGTCATCGTCGTCATCTTCTTGGCCTTCAAGAACTTCGCCCGTCAGAGGATCGACCTGCTTTTCAGGCTTCTTCTCTTCTTCGTCTTCTTTTTTCTCTTCGTTAGGATTGGCAACAACCGGAGCCTGCTTTGCTTCAGGACCAGCATAGGTTGCTTCTAGATCAATAATATCACGCAGAAGAATATTGCCTTCAAGCAATTCATCTCGCCAGATAATCAGGGCCTGGAAGGTCAGCGGGTTTTCACACAAACCCGCAATCATGGTTTCCCGGCCAGCTTCTATACGCTTGGCAATCGCGATCTCACCTTCACGCGAAAGAAGTTCAACCGTTCCCATTTCACGCAAATACATGCGAACAGGGTCATCGGTGCGGTCTGTTGGTTCGCGCTTCTTGGCAGTCGTAACGGCTTTGCCTGTTGTCTCGACCAGATCGCCGCCTTCAACCTCTTCTTCAACTTCTTCTTCTTCAACCACATTAATGCCCATGTCAGATAACATAGACATCGTGTCTTCGATTTGTTCTGAAGAAACCTGCTCGGATGGCAAAACAGAATTAAGTTCTTCGGTGGTCACATAGCCGCGTTTTTTCGCAGCTCTGATCATCTTTTTTACCGCAGCATCGCTTAAATCAAGAACCGGGCCGTCCTGAACTTCGGTTTTTTCGTCACCGCTTGCAGCTTCGGCTTTTTTCTTCGTCGAGGTTTTAGTAGCCATGTGGCTTATCACTCCATCAGGCTTTTCAGCCTGCGATTTTTCTTTGCCGCCGATATCAGAAAAACATCCATTCGGCGAATCACGTTTATGCTCTCTTGTATCCAGCTATGACTAACTTGGTTAATCCGTCATTAAGGATACAAATCGCTATTACCTGCACAAGCCACGCTCAAAGTCCAAAAATTGGCTAAAAACGAGGCTAACCCACATTAAAATCATGATCAGAGACTGATTCCGCCTAATGATCGAAAGGTCAAGAAATTTCTACAGGGCCAGTATTCGCACTTAAAACCCTCTTGCCGGACGCCCGGAAGAAACTCCAAATCCCTCTATCAAGGCTTCCAAACCGTCACTTCGGCTCAGTTCCTGTTGTATCAGCAGCATTCTATCGAGATTTTCCTGGCTATTGTCTGATGCCAGCGCACGTTCTGCTACCCTCAACTCTGAATGTAATGTCTCATTTCTCAGATGCAATACATAAGCTTGATACCAACCGTCACGCGCATCCTCAAATGCGGCCTCAGGAAGCAGTTGCCAGAGTTTAGCAGAAGCAAGCTGCAGCCGGAGCGCTTCTATGAGATCGCCATGCCCTGCCTCGTGCATCCGGCCAGCCACCACATCTCGTGATGGGAATTCCTCTTCACCCTGCCAATTGGCGTAAATATCCAATAAAGCCGAATGAAGCCCGCCTAAATCACGACTTTGAAAGCGTAAATTGGAAAATTCTTCAAAAAACTCCAACCCAACAGCTGGGTGGAACAAAACACCACCAAAAAGTGCAGCTTCACGTAAAGACACGCGCGCAGGACCTTTTTTTAGCAACCCACTGGAAAGCAATGACGGGCTTGCACTGAATTTACGCCCACCTGCTTGGGCTTGTCCTCTTCCTTTTTGGTATGAGCGGTTACCATCATAGCGCTTTTCATAGCCTGAATTACGGCGCGGATTTTCCTGATTGCTGGAAAAATAACCCGACAAGCGATCACGAACGTCCTGCTCATAATGGCGACGCACGCTTTCATCACGGATGGTTCCGATAATCTGCCGCATCCGCGCTTCAAGTTCGGCGCGACGCTCTGGCGTATTATGCACCCCCGTCGAAATTTCGCGGTTCCACACCATATCAGCAAGCGGCAGGGCAGAATTTAGAACTTCCGATAACGCCTCCGGGCCAGATTCTTTTAAGAGATCATCAGGATCTTGGCCCTCAGGCATCATGGCAAAACGAATGGAATGTCCAGGCTTCAAAAGTGGAAGCGCTAAGTCCGCCGCGCGGTATGCAGCTTTTAGTCCCGCATTATCCCCATCAAAACAAAGCATGGGTTCAGAGTGCATTCGCCAAAGCAGATTGATCTGCGCTTCGGTCAGAGCTGTTCCCATGGGAGCAACAGCATTGCCAAAGCCGGCCGCATGTAATGCGATTACATCCATATAGCCTTCAACCGCGATCACTTGCCCTTTGTCGTAGGCTGGCTTTCGGGCCTTGGCAAAATTGTAGAGGACATTGGATTTATGAAATAATTCAGTTTCGGGCGAATTGAGATATTTGGCCAAAGCATCAGGCGCCATCGCCCTGCCACCAAACGCGATAATGCGCTCGCGCGAATCTGGAATTGGAAACATGATGCGCCCACGAAACTTATCGTAAGAGACCGCAATATCCGGCCCGTGATTGACAAGCCCGCAAGCTTCCATCTGCGCTGCATCAATACCTTTTGCTGCCAAAAACTGTTTGAGCGAGTTTCTGCTGTCCGGCGCAAAGCCAATACCAAACTCCTGCTGGATAGCAGGCGATAATCCCCGACCACGCAAATATGCCCTTGCATCCGCACCAGAGGCTTCATGCAATTGATTTTGAAAAAACTGCCCCGCAAGTTCCATCACATCAAATAAAGTCTTGCGCTTTTCTTCCTTCTCGCGCTCACGCGGGTTCATCACAGGCATAGGCAATCCAGCCTGCATGGCCAAGCGCTCAACGGCTTCGGCGAAGCTAAGCCCGTCAAGTTCGGTTAAAAACCGAAAGTGGTCACCCGATGCGCCGCACCCAAAACAATAATATCGCCCTTTTCGATCTTCACAGTGAAAACTCGGCGTGTTTTCACCATGAAACGGACAGTTGGCCCAATAATCACCACGCGCAGCATTGGTCTTCTTTTTATCAAATGTAACGCGTTGCCCCACCACTTCGGAAATCCGAAGGCGGTCGCGGATGTCATCAAGGAAGGAGTCCGGAAAACGCATGAATTGAATGTACTGGTTTCAACGAGTGGCGACTATACATGAACGCGCAAGAATAAACTTAGCAGGGGAAGAGTGTGGATAACCACACCCTAAGATTTAGGCGCCCAGTTTGCCTTTTACCAAAGGTCCAACCACTCCCATATCAAGCTGCCCACGATAGCGCTCTTTCAGAATGCCCATGACCTTACCCATGTCGCGTAAGGATTCAGCGCCTGTCTCACTAATGGCAGCACTAACAGCAGCCTCGGCTTCTTCTGCAGAGAGTTGCTTGGGCAAAAACTCTCGAATGATATCCATTTCTTCAAGTTCTTGCTTTTCCAACTCTTCGCGCCCGGCTTCACGATACATGCGGGAAGATTCTTCACGTTGCTTTACCATTTTTGCTAGGATATCGAGGATTTCCTCTTCATCGCATTTGTCCTTGCCCTTACCACGAAGAGCAATATCACGGTCCGTAATCGCAGCATTGATCAAACGCAACGTCGCGGTTCGACGTGCATTTTTGTCTTTCATTGATTGCTTCATGCTGTCCGAGATTATCTCACGCATCATTATGTCCTTATAGATTCTATATCAGGCACCCACGTCTTCTTTTTAATACAACCGTGGATGAAAGTCGTAACATCCTGATATTGTTGAATTTATATTATTTGCTGTCTGGTTGACGCGTGGCGCTGCTTCAACTATTTTTCGAATTCAGCCACTAAATTTCCGCACTGTAACCAGCATCCTCATGCTGGGACATAATCGAGCACGCGCCATGAAACAAGACCCTGCCCCCTGGACTGAAGAGAAACCAACCGCCCTTATCGTACTGGCAGATGGGACCATCATTGAAGGAACGGGCTGCGGCGCAACTGGCATAGCACAGGCAGAAATCTGCTTTAACACAGCCATAACCGGTTATCAGGAAATCCTCACAGACCCTTCTTATGCGGGTCAGGTCGTAACATTCACCTTCCCGCATATCGGCAATGTCGGCACCAATGCAGACGATCTTGAAACCCTACTGCCAGAGAAAACCAAAGGGGCAATAGGCGCTGTATTCAAGGCAGATATCACCACGCCTTCCAATTACCGTGCAGCGGACCATCTGGATGATTGGCTCAAATCTCACAACATCATCGCAATGAGCGGTGTAGATACACGCGCGCTGACCAATCTAATCCGCGAAAAGGGACTAGCAAATTGCGTAATCGCCCATGCGCCCGACGGTAAGTTTGATATCGATAGCTTGAAACAACAGGCAAGCGAATGGTCTGGGCTGGAAGGTCTTGATCTGGCAAAAGGCGTAGGCCATGGCCAAGATGCACCATGGTCAGAACAGGCATGGGTGTGGGATGAGGGCTATTCCAACAACAAAGACGAAGCCTACCACATTGTTGCAATTGATTTTGGCGTTAAACGAAACATCTTGCGCTTGCTCGCAGGCCTTGGTGCGAAAGTCACGATCATGCCCGCCACTGCAACAGCACAAGAAGTACTCGCTCAAAAACCTGATGGCGTATTCTTGTCTAACGGCCCTGGCGATCCGGCTGCGACAGGTGAATATTCTGTTGAGATGATCAAAGGCATATTGGAAACCTCAATTCCTGTCTTCGGCATTTGTCTCGGTCACCAGATGCTGGCTCTGGCATTGGGTGCAAAAACCACAAAAATGCACCAAGGACATCATGGCGCTAACCATCCTGTGAAAGACCACACCACGGGTAAGGTTGAAATTGTTTCGATGAACCACGGCTTTGCAGTGGACGGAAAATCCCTGCCAAGCGGAGTTTCCGAAACGCACATTTCTTTATTTGATGGCACGAATTGCGGCATCACATTGGATGGCAAGCCTGTCTTCTCGGTACAGCACCACCCTGAAGCTTCACCCGGCCCACAGGACAGTCATTATCTATTTCGCCGTTTTATCAACTTGATCAAAGAAAGTCGTGGCGAAGCCTTGCTCGCAGAGCGCTAGAGAAATTTCGATGGCATGGCGTGATGTCAGTTTTACGGCCAGTGACGGCGTAACCCTTGCGGGCTCGCTGTTTGAAGTGAGCACACCAGAAGCAATCACCATACTGCATGGCGCAACGGGTGTACCTGTCAGCTATTATCAGCCATTTGCGGAATGGTACGCGACCCACACAAACCGTGCAGTGCTCATCTATGCTTACCGCGATAGTGATAACCCAACGGTAGAGCAATTGCGCGCGTCGAAAACCACAATGGCCGATTGGGGGATCCGCGATCAGTCAGCAGCGCTTGATTTCATGATTGATCGCTTTCCGTCCCTACCCGTTCATATTATCGGGCACAGTCTGGGTGGATTTTGCACGCCCTATCACGCAAATGCAGACAAAATTACAAGTCTGACTGGGGTAAATTCAGGCCTTGCCTATTGGAAGGCAACACCAGCAAGCTTTATGTTTCAGGTAATCCTATTCTGGTATTTGGCCGGCCCTGCTCTCACAAAAATTCTTGGATACATGCCGGGGCAATTATTAGGCATGAAAAACGGTATTCCGGCATCCGTCTATTGGCAATGGAGAGCGTGGTGCACGCACCCCTGCTTTTATGAACCACAATGGGGAAAAGAAGTGCCCAAACCCGATCTAACAAAGTTCACGGGCAAATTGCGCCTTATTGCGAGCGCGGATGACACCATCATCCCGCCACTACGCGTAAAAGAGTTACAAAGATATTATCCTTGTGCTTCATCACCCAGTTTCGAAGTTCTAAATCCGGCAGATTTCAACGTAAAATCGATCGGTCACATCCAGATATTCTCAAAAAGGTGCAAATCCGTATGGCCAGTTCTCGTTTCATGAACAAACCTTCATGAAAATGTGAACAATTGAACCATTTTTTCTTAATCATTCGTACCTATATGTACCGTAGCAAATAACGGACGAATCAAATGTCAGTACCAAACAAACCAAAAGAAGACTTTTCACTGATTGCACGTAATGGATTACGTGCCATTGCATTGTGGGATGTTCAGAATTCAGCACATAAAAAAGAAGTGGAATGCACCGATACTAAAACGTGCATGCCTGCCGGCTAGAGCGTGTCTGTCTTGGATTGCATCGATTTGATGGGTTGGATTTTTGATT
>CAZEPF010000096.1:0-11204 GCA_964514045.1 uncultured Rhizobiaceae bacterium
GCACAAACGCCACGGCGTTCAAACGGTTCAATCCAAGCCAGATACGCTCTAGAACGGTGAATATGCGTAGCAGTTGGCTTATTGCCAGGTGCCGCGCTCTTTTAGCCATTCTGCTGACTTTTTAACGCCACCAAATGGGAAGACATGAATTTGCTGGATCGCTGAACCTTGCGTGTTCAATGCATGGGCTTCGATTGGGTCCACAATCTCATTGGGATCAAAGCCTGCTGCCATTGCAAGGACAGCGCTGCCTCGTTTCTTCAGGAATGATAGTGAATTACCAACACCGCACATGGCAGCAAACTTAATCAGTGTCGTGATTTTGGCAGGTCCGGCAACGCCCAAATGAACGGGTAGGGTGATGCCATCGTTGGAAAGTGTTTCTGCCCATTTTGTGAATTTGTCTGCATCAAAGCCAAACTGGGTGACGATACGAAGGTCGATGCCGCTTTTCTCTGCAAAGGCTTGTTTTAGCTTTAACGCTTCTAGCGCAACATCATCGTTGAAGTCCGGTGAGCCTTCTGGGTGTCCTGCAACGCCCATATGCGTGATGCCGTATTTTTGAAACAGGCCTGTATCAAGAACCTTCATGGTGGAATCAAACTCGCCAGCTTCCTTCTCTAGGCCGCCGCCAATCACCAATACATCTGTAACACCTGCTTTGCTGGTCATCATATTCAGGCGGTCTTCAAGAGCTTCAACCGTTGTTAGTCTGCGTGATGCAAAGTGAGGAACAGGCGTGTAGCCTAAGTCTTTCACACGCTTTGCGCCTTGGGCGAGCGTCTCTGCCGTGTCTGTTCCAACGTCGGTGATGTAAACCCGAGTACCTTCTGGGAATAGACCCGGAATGTCTGCGTTCTCGACAGCTTGTTTTGGAGAGATTTCAATAGAGGCTGAAATTTTTGACATTGGAGTGTTCCCAATCGGGTAAATGAGTATGCGGACTATCCGCTATTGATTGATTGATGGATTTACTGTTCGTTGCCGCCCGCTTTAACCAAAGCAACAAGCTTCTCGCGATCGTATTCTGCTTCTAGTTGATCGGCTGCTTTTTGTGCTTCTGCCTCAAGATCATCGCCAACTTCCATTGGGTCTGAACGGCGCCACTGTTCAAGATAGTCATCGGATTCTGCAGCACCTGTGCGCATGGCGCACATGTCGATTGCTTCTGTAAATCGCAGTGACAATTCACGTTTTGCAACGTTACGACGGCCAGCTTTTACGATTACCTGAGCAGGAATATCTCTCCAGTAAACGATCTGCAATTGAGCCATGATGAAAATCTCCTGATGGTTTTCCGCAAATGCACTGAATCCGAGAAACTAGCTGCATTATCAGCGACGCGGGTTGCGCCGATTGCGTCGGGTCGATGATTTAGCCCAGTTTGATAAACACAGCGCTGCTAAAGGTCATTACCGTTTTGCCATGCTGGTTTTTAGCACAAACATGATTGCTCATAATGCTCCATCCGGGCTTTGATCCGCTTTCACGTATTGATTCAATGTTGTTGGAGTAAGTGATTGTATCACCAGCAAAAACCGGAACCAGCCACTTGATATTCCGCATGCCGGGTGAGGGGCCAAATTCCGGGGGCTGTTCACCCGCTTTGATGATTTCTGCATGTCGATCTGCAATCGCAACGCGTTGAAGTTTCATCCAGATTGAAACCGTATGCCAACCTGACGCGCATAATCCGCCAAGTAGGCTTTCTTTGGCTTTTTCAGCATTGGTATGAAACGGTTGGGGGTCCCATGATTTGGCAAATCGAATGATGTCATCGCTTAGAAATGTATGACTGCCAATCCCAAAACTACTACCCGGGCGAATGTGTTTTGGCAGGTGATCGTGTTGCGTCTCGCTCATGATGCTGCCTCCGGAATTTTGAACAGTACGGTGACCACCATCGACATGACTTTGGTATCGGATTGATTGCGCAACTCGTGCTGGTATTTTGCAATCCACAGGTCCGGCTTTGAGTTCGACTGCCTGCTTTCCAATATAGTTGTTTGGCCAGACAGAGTGTCGTCAGGACGCACGGGTGCGAGCCATTTTACCTCTTCAACTTCCGGCGCACCTTGTGATGTAGATTGAAGTAAAAACGTATCACAGATCATTTTCATACACAGCGCGCAGGTATGAAAGCCTGACGCTGATAGTCCGCCTAGAAGGCTGGACTTTGCAGCTTCCTCATCAATGTGAAACGGAGCTGCATCAAATTCTGTAGCGAACTCAATGATTTCTTCTTTTGTAATTGTCACTGGATTAAGCGCAATGACGGTGCCTTGTGTGAAGGCAATGCGCGGATCTGAGAAATTCAATTTGCAGTCCAATATCTTCGTTTTGGGGTGGTGTAGCCCATGGTTAACCAAATCTTAATTTATTCGTTAAAGCCCCTATGGCAAGTAACCAAGATACGTTAAAAGAACCGTGTCATAATACCAGCGGATTTCTGGGGTCGGTGCGGATTAAATTATGTTTGGTGTATTAAACCATAGTGATGTGGCGCAAGGGGACAGGTTTATCAACCTTGCCCGGCTCTTTGCTGTGTTTATGGTTGTACTTTTAACAAGTTGTGCTTCGCGCCCTAATGAAACAGTGGAAATCAGAACGCTGACACCACAAGAAGCCGTTGACCCGATCTTGGGGCCAGTGTTTTCTGACCAGCTCAATCCAGAAACTGCAAAAGATAACAAGCATACGGTTCTAGCACTTTCTGCGGGTGGGGCAGATGGTGCTTTTGGTGCAGGAGTATTGGCAGGATGGTCGCAAAGCGGTACGCGCCCAGATTTTGATGTTGTAACCGGTGTTTCCACAGGCGCCTTACTAGCGGTTCTTGCGTTTCTTGGGCCCCAGTATGATGCACTTGCGCAAGAGCTTTATACCACTCAAACGAACGATTCTATTTTTCGTAAACGCGGTTTAAGCGGGCTGTTGAGTGACAGCCTCTACGATAACGAACCCTTCAAAGCGCAGATAGAAAAACACATCACGCCAACCGTCTTGGCGCAGGTTGCAGCAGAACATGATAAGGGTCGACGTCTTTATGTGGCGACGACCAATATTGATGCGGGCGAGCTTGTGATCTGGGATATGGGCAATATCGCCAAAGGCGGGCGGAGTAATCCACTGCAGCATTTCCAGAAAGTGCTTCGTGCATCAGCGTCGGTTCCTGGTTTCTTTAAGCCTGTTTACATCAAGCCAAAGCGCGGTGTGCAGTTACGTCAGGCGCATGTGGATGGTGGCGTTAAAGAGCCTATTTTGTTTTCAAGGTTCATGGGGGCTTCCACGATCGAAGACCGTGAGCTTTTCATGATTATCAATGGAACGACAAGACGATTTAATTCATCCACTCCAGTCAAAGCCAATTTGGCAAGTATCACGCAAAAGACGATTGCTGAACTGATGCGTGAATTGCAGCGGGAGACTATATACCGTCATTATACAACGGCGCGTGATACGGGCATGAAGTTTAATATCACCTCAATCCCGGATGATATTCCAATCGCGCAACAGTCTCTCAATTTTGATCCGGCAAGAATGCGTAAGCTTTACGATGCGGGGCAACGGATTGGGGTTCAGGGAGTTCAGGCTTGGGCAAAGTCGCCGCCTACCAGTGCAAGTTCTGGCACTGACAAACGCGCAGCAGCACTTCAACAGTAAGCTTATTTACCTGCTTCCTGGTGAGTTCCGATGATGCTTAGTGCAGATTGTAAATCGCTATAACCTGTAAATTTATACTCAAATTCCAGACCTAGAAAGTCCGCAGCTTCCTGCGCTTTGGCCTTTAATTCTTCGTCCTCGGTTTGTGCCAGAAATAGAGCCTTGGTGTAGTTTCCAAAATACATTTCACGCAGTTCAGGATGGCGATCAAGACCAAGAGGGCGCTTCATAAAGGTTTCGAAGTGACGGGCTAGAAAGTCCGTAATGAAAAACGTTGTTAGGTAATCACCATCGGCATCTGCAAAAGCCTGATTGCCAAGGTAGAAGGAAAAACAATGTGGTCCTTCAATGCGCTTAACGCCGTGGCGTTCGCACACTTTGTCCAATTCACCGCCTGTCCCGCAATCTGCATATCCCACAAAAATATCTTCAAAGCCTTCATTGCGGGCCTTGACTATTGCCTTGTCCATTTCTGGTGCAATCTTTTCGGGATGGTGGTGATATTCGGCAGGCAAGCATTTTAGATCAACGTGATCAAATCCCAATTGCTCATTCACTGCCAACACTTCACGCGCAATCATGCCACAGGCAATGACGCGTAATTTTCTTGGCTGGTTAGCTAGGTTATCAGATTCCGTCATATCTAATGATACCACAAAAAAGGGCGCCTCGTGAGCGCCCTGTGTTCGTTTGTTGAGATCAACTTAGCCAGCAGCGACTTGATTGTGCTTGCGGGCCATGAACTCTTTTGCTGTTTCAACTGCAACCGCAGCATCACGACAATAAGCGTCTGCGCCAATCGCATTGCCAAAGTCTTCGTTCAACGGTGCGCCACCTACCAGAATGGTGTAATCGTCGCGCATTCCCTTTTCGATCATCGTATCAATTACGACTTTCATGTAAGGCATTGTGGTTGTTAGAAGGGCTGACATACCAAGGATATCTGGGCTGTGCTCGTCAATCGCTGCGAGGTATCCATCGACGTCTGTGTTGATGCCGATATCGTGGACGTTGAAGCCTGCGCCTTCCATCATCATGCCGACAAGGTTTTTACCGATGTCGTGAATGTCGCCTTTAACCGTACCGATCACCATGGTGCCGAGTTGCGGAGCGCCTGTTTCTGCCAGTAGCGGGCGAAGGATGCCCATGCCTTCTTTCATTGCATTTGCAGCGAGAAGAACTTCTGGCACGAATAGGATACCATCACGGAAATCGATGCCTACGATGCGCATACCTTCAACGAGTGCTTTGGTAAGAACGTCGTATGGCGTCCACCCGCGACTCAATAAAATGTTTGTGCCTTCTGAGATTTCTTCTTTCAGACCATCATAGAGGTCATCATGCATCTGGGCTACCAGTTCATCATCATCGAGTTCTGTAAGGATGATTTCGTCTTCTTCTGACATTGCTTTCTCCTCAAAAGCGCAGCTGCTTTCCCCAAGCATTAAGCTGCAAAGCTGACGTCTTTAACGCACAATGCGCTACTTATTGCATTTAGCAAGTGAATTCTGATTTGAAAAACCATTTTGCGACTGAATGGTAAACGGATGCGACGAAGCATTTGAAACCTGTTTGGAAAATCCACTTACAAAACTCACCTTTTGCTGCGCTTAAAGCTTGGTGAGTAGCTTTCCAGTTTCCAAATCATTGGAACGCTGTTCATGCGCTCAATACCGTGGTCCAGATGAAAGCGCCACGCACGTTGCGCTCCTTCAAAGTGGGCAATTAGCGGATCATCATCCCAAATAATTTCTACGCGTCCGACCATTTGTATCAGTGAGCGATTGCCACGGTTATAGAACACAAGGCCTGCCATTGGATTGACCACAAAATTACCCAATGTGTTGAAAGCAAAGTTTCCGCGATAGTCAGGCACAATGAGAGAATTGCCATCGACTTTGGTAAATCCAGCAACGCCGCCACGGTGGTTTACGTCTACGCCCTGCGTTTTGCGGTCGGTTTCGGTTTTTACGTGGCTGGCGACGAAAAAGAAATCTGCTTCCTCAATTGTCTGCTGCACTGCCATATCCAGTGTTGTGAATTTTCTTACGGTGACGTTTGCTGAGGGGGCGTGTTCGGATGTGGTTGGTTCACGATGGTTGATGTATTGGGGGCAATTGCCAAAGGACTGATCAACACGCGTTGCGAACCCGTTTTCACTCACACTATCCACGCTAACATTTACGCGGTTCCTGCGGCGGGTGTGCATTTCGATCCCAAGAAATGACAGCGGTGCATCTGGCTTTATATTTTTGGAAAGCGGATCTGTTTCATGGGGGAGTGCCGCAATCTGTATATGGGTGTCGTCTGGCGTTGATATAAAGCCCGGCTCATCAAAGAGTATGGAAGCCCATGGCCAACCCTTTTCATCAACGCTTCCCACGACCAAGAAAGGAAGGTTGGAGAAAAACTCTCGGTGTTGGTCAGGCATGAAGGGGCGAATGTATGATTTCCCCTTTTCTTCTTGCTGATCTGCAATACCGAGACGTTCATGTATGGTTTTCTCTCCTGCGTGATAGGGAGAGTTGAAGTCGGTAGTATTACTTTCTGTCATCAGATTTCATTCCTAAGGCGTTTGTGCGTTTGCGTGAGAGGAGTGCCAGCCAAGTATCAATATCGCCTGCTAACCCTTTTTCTTCGCCTGTGGTTTCAGAAATAATCTCAAATCCGGCATTCTTGACATAGCCAACCAATTCTTCATGCGCATAATAGGTGTAATGACGGCCCAATCGGTCGCGTGCAGCATCACTGCCTGTTTTCATGGCGATATGAAAAATGCCCTCATCTTTTAATGCGGTATGAATTTGCTTCAAATGTCTTGGCAGGTCGTCTCTTGGTGCATGAAGCAGGCTAAAGTTAGCCCATACGCCATCGTACTCCTTAACAGCATCGAGTTCATCAAAGGTAGCGACCCTTGCGCCTAAATTGTAATTATCGTTGGCATAGCGCACCATTTCTTCTGAAGCATCTACAGGATCAGGATTGTGGCCATGGCGTTTTAAGATAACGGATGAATTAGCCGTGCCGCAGCCAAGATCCAGTATGTGGCTTTTCTCTGGTAATTCATTCATGAAATTCTGTAATAGTTGGCCTGGTTTTTCTGTGCTGACCATCTCAGCATATGCTGCAACATTGCTATTGTAGGCGTCTAGGGTCTCTTTATCTGGCATGATTAGGCTCTACTTATCGAGTTGTTCATTGGATTTTGTATCCACAAGGTTGCAAAATTACGTCAAGGCTTGGCGCAATAAGAAATGCTGTATTGGTGTTGTGGCGTAAAACCAAGATAAGTTCTAGTCTCCTATTGGGTGAGGGCAAATAGTATGAGTGTTGATGATATGGCAAATAGCGCAGGTGGCGGACGTTCAACTGGCAGACGTGGGCGCGGAGGCGGTGGTGCGGCCGCTCGTAGGCAATCTCGGTCTGGCCCGCAGTTAACCTCACTTCCCTACATTCACCGACAGCTTGAGCCGACCGATATTCTAAGCCTTGATGCGGTTGAGATCATCGAGAATAATGCAGACATCCTTATGGAAGAGGTTGGCGTTATTTATTCTGACGATGCAGAGGCATTGCAGATGTGGAAAGATGCGGGCGCAGACGTCAAAGGCGACCGTGTTCATTTTCCAAAAGGGTTGTGCCGCGAATTGATGAAGACGGCACCTTCTTCGTTTACGCAACATGCTCGTAATCCTGCGCGTAATGTTGAGATTGGCGGAAAACACACAGTGTTTGCGCCTGTTTATGGACCTCCATTTGTTCGCGACCTTGAAGGTGAGCGTCGTTATGCAACGATTGAAGATTTTCAAAACTTTGTAAAACTTGCTTACATGGCACCTGCCATGCACCATTCTGGTGGCACTGTATGTGAGCCGTGCGATATTGCGGTGAATAAACGTCACCTCGATATGATTTACTCTCATATCAAATATTCAGATAAGCCGTTTATGGGATCAGTTACGGCGCCCGAACGTGCTGAAGATACCGTGAAAATGGCGCAAATTCTGTTTGGTGAAGAGTTCGTCGATCAGAACTGTGTTTTGGTTAGTCTTGTGAACTGTAATTCACCGCTAACACTTGATGGAACGATGCTGGGTGCGCTGAAAACTTATGCGCGCGCCAATCAGGCTTCGATTGTTTCACCATTCATCGTGGGTGGTGCAATGTCACCGGTTACGGTTGCTGGGACTTTGGCACAGGTTCTATGTGAGGCGACTTCTGCAGTTGCGTTCTCGCAGCTGTGTCGTCCTGGTTCTCCGGTAATTATGGGTACGTTTGCAACTTCTATTTCGATGCAGTCGGGCGCACCTGCGTTTGGAACGCCAGAGCCTGGTCAGGTTTTGATGGGAGCCGCACAATTTGCACGTCGCTATAATTTGCCATTCCGCTCAGGTGGGTCATTAACGGGCTCAAAAGTTCCAGATGCACAATCAGCCTATGACAGTGCCAATACGCTTTGGCCTGCAATGTTGGGTGGTGTGAACTTCATGCTTCATGCGGCCGGATGGCTCGAAGGGGGCTTGGTATCATCTTTTGAAAAATTCATAATGGATGTGGATCAACTCGCCGCGGCACAGAAGTTTGCCAGTGGCATTGATATGAGTTCAGAAGCACAAGCAATGGACGCCATTCGTGAAGTAGGGCCGGGCAGTCACTTCCTTGGTTGTGCGCATACTCAGGCAAACTTTGAAACTGCGTTTTATGCTTCTAACGTTGGGGACAATAACTCTTTCGAGCAGTGGGAAGTTGAAGGCAAGCTGCGTAATGAAGATCGCGCGAATAAGGTTGCCCGCCAGTGGCTTGATGCGTATCAAGCGCCTGAGTTGGATATTGCCAAGGATGAGGCGCTGTTGGAATTCATGAACATGAAAAAGGATTCCATGCCTGACGCGTTCACCTGAACGGAGAGAGCAGCTCCGGAGGTACGATCCAGAGAGATGGTAGGCAACACGATTGTCAACAATGTTTGGCGTTTGGATGCCGATGGCAAAGTCTCGTCCTGAGTTACTTGATGATTTAGAATCTCACGGTTTGATCGTATTCGGGTCGGTCATACTGGATGCCAAACTGTCCGCGCCAGATATGGATCATCATTATGGAAAGCCTGCTATCCTGATCGGTAATGCAGGTCCGTCCATGTGGCGTAATTTCAAACAATCCTCAGAATATGCAGACGGCAAAGTTGATCCGATGAACCGTTGGACACGGCGTGTGATTGGCGACATCATAGCGTCTACACAACTAAAGGCAGCCTTTCCATTTGATATGCCCTATTGGCCTTTTCAGCGACTTGCGGAACGCGCAACGGGTATGAAGTCTTCACGGATCAACATTTTGATCCATCCAGAATATGGGTTGTGGCAAGCGTTTCGCGCACTTCTAATTGGTGATGAAGTTTCGAAATTTACTAATGATTTGAATCGCTTGTATGATAGCGCTGAGGCTTTGATTCATCCGTGCGATACGTGTCCCGATCAGCCTTGCCTTTCAGCATGTCCGGTAGAAGCGTTTAGTGACACAGGGCTTAACGTAGAACGCTGTTTCCAACACCTGAGAAGCAGCCAAGAACCACACTGTATGGGAACCGGATGCCACGCGCGTTCAGCTTGTCCTGTTGGTCGTGACTACAGGTATGACCAAGAGCAGTTACATTTTCATATGAATGCGTATTTGAAGTAACTCAGGCTCTTCGACGACGACGTGTGCGACTAGGTCCTGCGTCATTTGCTACAGCAGGTTTATTCACCATTGTGCCGATGCGAGTTTCAATTACTTCAAGTGTAGGACGCTCGCTAACCTCGTGAGTATCTATGGCTACACGCATTTCTTTGAGGTGGTCGCAACTTGTTCCGCAGCAGCCCCCTATGATTTTTGCACCTGCATCCAAAGCCAGCTTTGTATAGTCGTGCATCAATTCCGGTGTGCCCGTATATTCAACTGCATCCCCTTTGATTTGAGGAATGCCGCAATTTGCCTTGGCCACGATGATTGCTTCTGGATTGGCCGCAGTCATATCAAGTACGGATGATAGAAGGTCAGAAGCGCCGACCCCACAATTAGCACCCATAGCAATTGGTTTTGAGCCTTCACTGATTACGCCATGAATCTCTTCTGGCGGGAGCCCCATCATTGTGCGGCCTGCTGTGTCAAAGGATGCAGTTACGACATAGGGCATTCCAACGGTGTTTGCCGCTTTTGCAGCTGCTTGTATTTCTTCCGGCGAAGACATTGTCTCTACCCATAGCACATCAACACCGCCAGCTTTTAAGCCTTGCATTTGCTCGATGAAAGAATCGACGCAATCGTCAAATGTTAACTCACCTAATGGAACCAGTAACTCTCCTGTCGGACCAACAGAGCCCGCAATAATAACTTTACGGTCAACTTCGTTACCCACTTTGCGTGCAATTTCACCTGCAAGCTTATTGAGTTCAAACACACGATCCTGTGCATTATGCAGTTTCAAACGATGGCGTGTGCCGCCAAATGAATTGGTGAGAATAATATCAGAGCCAGCTTCAACAAAACCACGGTGAAGCGCTTCGATGTTTTCAGGCTTTTCATCGTTCCAGAGTTCAGGTGCAGCGCCTGCTTCCAAATCCATTTCGAACAGATTGGTGCCAGTTGCTCCATCCGCCAATAGCGCGCCTTTTTCATTGAGTAGGTCGAGCAGTGGGTTTGTCATTGGAACTCCAGTGTTATTATTTGGATAATGATATAAAGATTTCTTTATGTGATGGCAACTTAAATTTCCGTTAGCCGGATATACAAAGTTTCAAAATTAATCTTTGGGTAAGTGATTTCTAACGCCCTGTTTACCGCGATCAGTTAGATTTGATCTTGCAACATTGGAATGTTGTTCCCGGAAATTGGTACTGCGTACCGGGCCCAATCCAATTTTGCTCTATTAAATGGGACTGACTGTAAAGGTCGGTCCCATTTCTCGTTTTACGATCACTGCTTGCAATTATTCTGCGTATATCCATTATACGCTTAGGCTGGTGCGAAAATTGTAACAATGGGCTTTCATGTAAGGTGAGCACTTATGTATTCGGCTTTAAAAGGGCTGGTGGACACTCTTACGTCTCCCGATAGCAAACCAATTAACATGGTCAAAGAAGACCCTAAGGTTATTCTTGGTGTTTTGTTTTTAACTGTGGTTCGTATTGATGGGCGGGTTAAGCCCGAAGAAACCAGTTTTTACAATCTGTTGGTTGAAGGCTACTTGAAGATTGCAGAAGACGAACGCGTTATGTTTGAGAACGAAGTGGCAAAGCGTCTGCGCTCTGACCTATCGTTGGAACGTTTAACCGATGAATTGAAAACGCTACCTAGTGAAAAGCGGTTTGAGATTGTTGAACTACTTAATCAGATTTCGATTAGTGACCGTGAATTGCATGAAGCGGAGCTAAGCTTCGTTGCGCATGTTACGCGATTGCTAGAGGTGGAGAGTTGAACGCTTAGAGCGTATCTGGCTTGGATTGAACCGTTTAAACGCCGTGGCGTTTGTGCTCCTGACTAGGCGCGTTCTGCGCCGCGGTATA
>CAZEPF010000097.1:0-11151 GCA_964514045.1 uncultured Rhizobiaceae bacterium
GCACAAACGCCACGGCGTTCAAACGGTTCAATCCAAGCCAGATACGCTCTAACAGCGCGAATTTCAATAACGTATTTGTTATGAAAATCTCGCAAACTGCCGTAGTTTTGCGCGATTCATCGGCTTTAAATATGCCAAGGTTACATTAGTTTATGAATACAAAGTTCTCAGGAGAATACGAATGAAGCTCACAAGACGCGACACACTATCAGGAATGGGGTCCGCCGCCCTGTTAGCAGTTGGCACGTCCGCTGTTTCACTTAACTCAGCAAAAGCCGAAGACTTGTCTGATCTGATGGAGGCTGGTCCTCTGGGTGAACACATAAAAGGTGACAAAGATGCGCCAGTGACCATCATCAAATACGCGTCAATGACATGCCCGCATTGCCGTGCATGGCACATGAAAGAGTTTCCAACGATCGAAGAAAAATACATTAAAACAGGCATTGCTAAATTTTACATGCGCGAATTCCCGTTCGATCCGGCAGCCGCTGCAGCCTTCATGCTGGCTGAATGTTCAGGAGAAGATAAATACTTTTCTATGATCGACATTCTCTACAAACAGCAAGCAACCTGGAGCCGTGGCAAGGTTGTAGATGAACTGCTAAAGATTGCTAAACTGGCAAACTTTACACAGGAAAGCTTCAGCGCCTGCTTGAAAAATCAGGAACTTCTGGACAATGTATTATCGATCCAGAAAAAAGCGGCCGAGGAGTATGGTGTCAATGCAACACCTACGTTCTTCATCAACGAGACACGATATTCAGGCAGCATGCCTGCAGAGAAAATGGGTGAGATTATCGAATCTCTCGCATAATTTTTGCGTTTTATCGGCTCGTTTGAAGCAGTCGTATCAAAATTTTCTAAACGGGATGCGTTCTTATGCGTTCCGTTTTTTTATGCGTGCGAGTGGTTAGATGAAATTCAACAAACTCCGCGTTTTAGGTTTCAAATCATTTGTAGAACCCACTGAGTTCGTTATCGAAAACGGGCTGACAGGCGTTGTTGGACCAAACGGATGTGGTAAATCCAATCTGGTTGAAGCACTTCGTTGGGTGATGGGTGAGAACTCCTACAAGAACATGCGTGCGTCTGGCATGGATGATGTTATTTTCTCAGGCTCGGGAAATCGTCCCGCACGTAATACTGCAGAAGTTTCACTCTTTCTCGATAACACTGATCGCACCGCACCAGCTGCGTTTAATGACACGGATGAATTGCAGGTAAGTCGCCGGATTGAGAGAGAATCAGGCTCGGTTTATCGAATCAACGGCAAGGATGTTCGCGCAAAAGATGTGCAACTTCTCTTTGCAGATGCCTCTACGGGTGCGCGTTCGCCTTCTATGGTGGGGCAGGGTAGAATTGGCGAATTGATCTCTGCCAAGCCACAGGCTCGACGTGCCCTCTTAGAAGAAGCGGCTGGTATTTCAGGTCTACATTCACGCCGCCATGAGGCTGAACTCAGACTTCGCGCGGCAGAAACAAACCTTGAGCGGCTTGATGATGTGGTTGGCCAATTGGAAAGCCAGTTGGAGAGCTTGAAACGTCAGGCACGTCAGGCCAATCGTTATCGTAATCTATCGGGCGAAATTCGCAAAACCGAAGCCCTGCTGTTTCACTTGCGCTGGACTGCTGCAAAACAAAGTGAAGCGGAAGCTGAAAGTGCCTTATCTGCCTGTAATCTGACCTTGGGCCAAAAGGCGGAAGTGCAAGCTTCCACCGCGCGTAAAGAAGCCATCGCCGCTCAAAAACTACCAGGCCTTCGCGAAGAAGAAGCAAAAGCTGGTGCCGTCCTTCAGCATTTGAAAATTAACAAAGCACAGCTTGAAGAAGAAGCATCGCGCTTGGAGTTCCGAAAGACTGAACTTGAAAACCGCCTATCGCAATTACAAAGCGACCTTGATCGCGAAGAGCAAATTCTGGCCGATAACAGTAAAACGCTTGAGAATCTGGATGCGGAACAGGCAGAGTTGGAAGAGCAGAGCCGGAATGTTGCGCTGGTTGAAACTGAAACCAAACAGGCATTGGAACAAACCACTTCTGCACTGGGCAAAAGCGAAGCGGAATTCTCTGAACTTACTGTAAAGCTTGCTGATGAAAATGCGCGTCGCGATCAGTTCAAGCGAACCGTCGAAGAAGCATCCAGCCGCAAAGCCCGTCTCGAAACCCAAGCAGCACAAGTCGCTACCGATCTTGCTGCTGTTATCGCCGAGATCAACGGTTCGGAAGGCCCTGCCGCGCGTCAGCTACAAGTAGAACAATCCGAACGTGATTTACTGCAAAGCGAAGAAGCATTTGCGGCTGCTGAAAAACTCACCGCATCCGCACGTGAGAGTGAGCAAGAGTTGCGCAAACCGCTTGAAGATGCGGAATCAAGATTCAGAGAATTTGAAACAGAAGCCAGAACCTTGAGGCAAATCCTCAACCGTGGTGGGCAGGAACTGTTCCCCGCTGTTCTGGAACGCATCACAATCGAGCCGGGATATGAAACCGCTCTGGGTGCCGCATTGGGTGAAGATCTTGATGTTTCGGTTGAAGAAAATGCACCAGTGCGCTGGGGTATCGCTGGCGATGGTTCACAAGATCCGTCCCTGCCGGAAGGTGTAAAGTCACTATCAAGTGTGATGAAGGCTCCGATGGAATTATCTCGCCGTTTGGCGCAGGTCGGTATCGTTGATAAGGCGCAAGGACACGCACTTGCACAATCCCTAAAGACGGGCCAACGATTGGTAAGCTTGGAAGGCGATCTCTGGCGCTGGGATGGTATGGTTGCAAGTGCTGAGGCCCCAACGGCTGCCGCTTTGCGTCTTTCCCAAAAGAACCGTTTGGTTGAACTCGAAGAATTAGCCACCGCTGCGCGTGGCGAAGTGACCGCAGCTCAAGAAACCTATGATGCGAGCAAACAGGCAACGGCCCAACGTATCGAAGACGAGCTTACCGCGCGTGAAAAAACCCGCGAAGTGCAAAAGTTGCTTTCTCAGGCCCGTGAAGATTTAGCGGCTGCAGAACGCTCTATCTCGCAACTTTCTTCAAAACGCTCTGCCCTTGAAGAAGCACAGAAACGTCTGTCCGATGATAACGAAGAAACAGCCAAGCGTTTAAGCGAAGCCGAGGGTGCGTTGCTTTCACTGGTGGATACAAGTGAAGCAGAGGCCAGTCTTGATGTATTGCGCACTCGTGTTGCCGAAGACCGTGCTGGTCTGGCAGAGGCGCGTGCGGCATCGCAAGGCCTGTCCCGTGATGCAGAAGCGCGCGGACGCAGACTGGAAGTTATCAAGACCGAGCGTCAAAACTGGCAGAACCGTTTGAAAAATGCGTCAGGACAAATTGAGACCCTGACCAAGCGCCGTGATAAAACCAGCGAAGAAATCCGGGAACTTGCTGACGCGCCAGATCAGTTGGATACCAAACGTCGTAATCTTCTTAACGAGATTGAAAAATCAGAAGTGTCACGCAAAGAGGCTGCCGATACATTGGCAATTGCTGAACAGGCACAGTCTGATGCTGACCGTCTGGCCAAACAAGCGGTTGAGGCTTTGGCCAATTCCCGCGAGCAAGTGGGTCGCGCCGAGGAGCGTTTGAACTCTTCCAAGGAACGTCGCGCAGAAGTTGAAACACGCATTCGCGACGAGTTGGAATGTCACCCTGCTGATGTGATGGCCATGGCTGAGTTAAAGCCTGATGATCCTTTGCCGGAAGTTTCAAAAATTGAATCCAAGCTGGAACGCCAGAAGGCAGAGCGCGAACGGTTGGGAGCAGTGAACCTACGTGCGGATACCGAGCAAACCGAGATTGAAGAGCAACGAACACAAATTGTCACCGAGCGAGATGATCTGATCGAGGCTATTGCGAAACTGCGCTCTGGTATTCAAAGCCTCAACAAAGAGGGTCGGGGCCGTCTGCTTGAAGCCTTTGAAATTGTAAACAATCAATTCCAGCGTCTCTTCACTAGTCTTTTTGGTGGCGGCACAGCCGAACTGCAACTGGTTGAATCTGACGATCCTCTGGATGCTGGTCTGGAAATTCTGGCCCGTCCTCCTGGCAAAAAGCCTCAGACCATGACGCTCCTATCGGGCGGTGAGCAAGCGCTTACCGCAACGGCTCTGATCTTCGCGGTCTTCCTGACCAATCCGGCACCCATATGCGTACTCGACGAGATTGACGCCCCATTGGATGATCACAACGTTGAGCGTTTTTGTAATCTGATGGACGAGATGGCATCATCCACAGATACGAAGTTCGTGCTGATCACGCATAATCCGATCACAATGGCACGCATGGACCGTATGTTTGGTGTGACGATGGCCGAGCGTGGCGTCAGCCAGCTTGTGTCGGTTAATCTTGAGCAGGCCGAGAAGCTTCGCGAAACTGCGTAATCAATTTCCGTTTTAGTGAAATTCAATCATTACGGCACCTGCAACAATCACCATGATTGCCAGTAATTTTAACGGACTTACTTTTTCCCGAAAGAAGATAACGCCAATAATGGTAGCGAAGATGATGGATGTCTCGCGTAGGGCTGCTGCCTCACTCACTTTGCCAATGCGTGTGGCGAGCATCAGCATGGCAAAGGAAAACAAAGCGATCACTGCCCCGATAATGCCTTTGATAATCAACGGACGAAGACGCGGTTTTACTTCCATTTTTTGCCAGCGATGGGCAGCAACTAATGGGAAGCCAAATCCTCCCAGAAAGAAAAACCACGCTAGAAATGTGAACGGATTTGCGGTCTCGCGAATGCCATAAGCATCAATGGTCGTGTAGCCAGCAATCGCCACACCTGCACATAACGCCAAGAGGATTGAAGGTTTAAGCTCTGATTGTATCTCCGTGCTCAAACCTTTGTCTCTAAGGTTGATGGCCGCAAGCGACATGATTGCGCATGACAGCAAGATCATCCCGACCCATTGGTTAGGCTCCAAAGTTTCTGAAAACAAAAAGATTGCGATCACGGTTGTGATGATGGGCGTGGTGCCGCGCGCAATAGGATAGACGAGTGTAAACGCACCACGATTGTAAGCTGCGGCTTGAAACCATTCATAGGTCAGGTGAAACAGATAGGATAGAAACAGAATATGAATCAGCCCTTTTTCCGGCAGCGGGAAAATATAAAGCGCAAAGGGTGCTGCCATGATCGAATAGCAAATATTGATTGCACCACGATTGAGATATGGGTCAGTACCACCTTTGTTGATGGCTGCAAATATTGCGTGAGCAAGGGCAGATGTAAGTGCTAGGATGAAGGCAAGGGATTCCCCTTCGGGCGTTCCAGCTAACCCAACAAAATACTCGCCCATAATATCTCCAGAAATGGTGTTTGCCTGCGGCTTGTGTCAAAGACGAGTGAATTTGTCAAAACAGGAGCAGAATCTGAATGGCAATCAAAGCAATACTCTTTGATAAAGATGGCACGCTGATAGATTTTCATCAGACGTTTAATGCTGCCGCAGCAATCGTCATTCGCAAGATTTGCGAAAACGATCAAACTAGAATCGGGAAAGTGTCTGAGGCACTTGGGTTTGATATGGACGTTGAAGCAATTCTCGATGGTTCAATCATGATCGCGGAAACCAGTTTTGACATGGCAGAAGTGTTGAAGCCGATTTTGAGTTTTGAAGAAACGACACAGGAATTTGGCAGTAAGCTTGACCGCTTGTTCGGTGAAGCCTGCGATAAAACAGTTCAGCCATTACCCGGTGCAAATGAGGCTTTGAAGACGCTTAAAATGCGTGGTCTTAAATTGGGTATCGCCACCAATGATGCTGAAGCAAATGCCCATTCACAGATGAAGATTATCGGGTTTCATGGATATTTTACGTCGATCTCAGGATCTGATTCAGGTCATGGGCAAAAGCCCGGTGCTGGCATGGTAACCGCTTTTGTCAAAGAGCTTGGTTTGAAGCCCGATGAAGTGATGATGGTAGGCGATAGCGCCCATGACTTGCAGGCAGGGCGCGCAGCTGGGGCAATTGCTTGCGCCGTACTGACAGGACCTGCGACACGAGCAGAATTAGAACCTCATGGCGATGTGGTGCTGGATGCAATCACCCAACTGCCAGATTTATTATCGGGTGATCTGTTCTAGAGGCAGCTTAGGGTCAGGACCCTAGCTGCTTGTTTAATGAAGATGCTGGCAAGTTTCTAAAGAATTGAGGCTCAGCAAAACATTGGCATAGGAATCAACAAAGTTCAGAACGCTTTTTGCAACTTCGGTCTCGCTAAGCACCTGAATAATATCGTGGGAGCTATTGCAGACGATAAAGATGCGTTCGCCTTTTTCGCCGTCGCCGTTATACATCACTGCTGCTGCGCGGGAATCCGTATTGTCAAACAGGCTTGCCGGTATCTCAAACAAGAAAATACATCCTGCATTTTGCGCGGCATCTATCACGGTAGAAAGAAATTCGTTTCCGGCATCGCTGTTTTCAATACTGGAGTACAGCATTGGAACCGGAGAGCTAGTGTGCCCTTCACTTAATAACATTGCGGGTTTGGATGAGCGTTTATAGTCGGTGTGATTGGGTTGCATAATCTACTCCTCAAACAACTGGTTTTCTAACTCTTGAAATACTCCACAGTAGAAAATACTTGCTCCTTGTCGTTTTCAGGGCGAAATAAGGGAAATTAAAAGTCACGATTGGTCTGGTAGTTTCATGACAGGTATTTTTGTAGAGCGACATTCCTCAGCGGCAAAGTGGTGTCAGCGGTTCGCGCTGTTTCTGATTCCATATTTCCTGATCGTGATTTTGCTCTATCGATTTGGAAAAGTGGAAACGAGCCAACTCTTTGCCCTGATGGGTGTGGGGTTTCTGGTAGCGCTGGTGTCGCTTATTCTAGCAATGAGAGCGATTGCTGATCTTTGGTCTAAAGGCTATCGCGGTGGCTCAAAGGTAGTGCGCGGGCTTTTTATTACATTGATCACATTGTTGCCGTTCGGTTATTTCACGTTTCTGGCACTGCAATATCCGCTTGCAAATGATGTGTCGACGGACGCATTTAATCCACCCGATTATATTACTGCGCCAATTACCCGCGAAGAGGGGAATGAGATCGGCTTTAATGCGGTCGGTGAATATAACCGCCCACACGCGTTGAAGATTTTATCGTCCTACCCAAAATTACAACCGCGCCGGTATCCTGCTGGCCCTGAACGTGTTCTGGAAGCTGTACGAAAAATTATTCAAGACAATGAGTGGCCCGTAACGGGGTCGCAAGGCATTCCAGAAATTCACACGGACCCAGCAGATGAAGAGCTTGCCGATAACCAACAGGAAAGTGACGCAACCCCTAACGCAGAAGAAACGCTGGAAACACCTGATGATGTGTATATCGAGTTTCTGGAACGCACTCTCATCATGGGATTTGAGAATGATATAGTTGTACGCATTGTCAGCGAAGATCGTAACACACTGGTGGATGTGCGCTCGTCGTCACGCTGGGGCAGCCATGATTTTGGCTATAATGCCCGCCTGATCGAGAGCTTTTTACAGGAACTGGATGCGGCACTTCTGGGCATTGCTGGCGAGGGATAACACTCCTTCGCCTTCATTTAGAGATTGTGTTTTTCTTAGTCTTCACTAAGTAAGGCGTGTTAGGGTGTGTTCCCTGAGCAACCCTTATAAAGATTTTCAAGACATCATGACCAAATCAATTATGGCGCAATTTGCGCGTTTGCCGTTTTTTTCAAACCCAAAAGAAACTTCATCCGCGTATTCACCCTCGCAAATTAAAACGGAAGTTTTCTCAGGCTTAACCGTTGCTCTGGCGCTTGTGCCGGAGGCAGTTGCTTTTGCTTTTGTTGCTGGCGTTCATCCATTGGTCGGCCTATATGCTGCTTTTATCGTAGGTCTGATCACGTCCATATTTGGCGGACGACCGGGCATGATTTCCGGTGCAACAGGTGCGCTTGCGGTTGTGATGGTATCTCTGGTTGCCAATCACGGGGTGCAATACTTATTTGCCACAGTAGTGTTGATGGGCATTTTGCAAGTGCTTGCAGGGGTGTTCCGGCTGGGTAAATTTATCCGTATGGTGCCTCATCCCGTGATGCTTGGCTTTGTAAACGGGTTGGCGATTGTGATTTTTATGGCGCAGCTAACACAGTTCAAAGTTTTAGACGCGGATGGTGAGCGTGTATGGATGACAGGGGCTCCTCTCATGCTGATGATCGGACTGGTGATGCTCACCATGTCGATTATTTATGTTTTCCCTAAACTAACAAAGGCCATTCCCGGGCCGCTTGCAGGCATAGGTATTGTGGCGGTAATGACCGTAGTTCTCGGATTTGACGTGCCGCGCGTCGGCGATCTTGCTTCTATCAGCGGATCATTGCCAGAATTTATGATCCCGCAAGTGCCTCTCACCTTTGAGACCTTGAGAATTATTATTCCTTATGCGTTCATTCTCGCAGCAATTGGCCTGATTGAAAGCCTTCTGACCCTCAACCTTGTGGGTGAGATTACGGAACAACGCGGCGGTGCATCCAAAGAATGTATGGCGCAGGGCGGTGCGAATATTGTCACGGGCTTCTTCGGGGGCATGGGCGGTTGCGCGATGATCGGTCAGTCCATGATCAACGTGAAGTCCGGTGGTAGGCATCGACTGTCCGGTATTTCTGCAGCGCTCTTTTTATTATGTTTTATTCTCTTTGCCTCCAGCCTAATCGAGCAAATCCCGCTGGCAGCACTTGTTGGCGTAATGTTCATGGTCGTTGTGGGTACATTTGCTTGGCAATCTTTGTCGATCATGCGCCGTATTCCGATTTCTGACGCGTTGGTGATCATCGTCGTGACGATTGTGACTGTCCTGACCGACCTTGCAATAGCGGTGATCGTGGGTGTGATTATTTCTGCGCTTGTCTACGCTTGGAACAATGCAAGGCGAATTCATGCCAATACAAGCGTCGATGAAACAGGTACTAAAATATACGAAATCCAGGGTCCGTTATTCTTCGGTTCTGCGGAAGGCTTTGACGAATTGTTCGACATTGCCGGTGACCCCGAAAACGTCATTGTTGATTTTGCCAACTCACGTGTGGTCGATCAAAGTGCATTGCAAGCAATTGAGAAAATCGCCTCCAAATATGAAGCGGCAAATACAACCTTGCAATTGCGTCATTTAAGTCCTGATTGCCATAGCCTTTTGACAAACGCAGGACAGTTGGTTGTTGGATCAGAAGATGATCCAGATTACGGACTTTCGGTAGAGTATGGCGTTAAGCTTGGCCGGATGGGTGGCGGTCACTAGAGCGTATCTGGCTTGGATTGAACCGTTTGAACGCCGTGGCGTTTGTGCTCCTGACTAGGCGCGTTCTGCGCCGCGGTATAAATACCGCAAGCGGGACGCAACACAGGCAGGGTGTAAAGGACCAAGTTCAAACGGTTCAATCCAAGACAGATACGCTCTAGCAGCGGGCAATTACACTGCTAGGTAAGTGCCATCCAATGCGGGTGGCCCATCACAACTGATCAAATTTCTGGATACAAGATCTTCAATATGAGCGAAGACTGATAGTCCCGCTGCCCCATGCAGGCGAGGGTCTGTCTCTTTGTAAATGACCGATACAATATCAGGAATGGTTTGATCACCAGCCCGAATGCGCGACAGGACTGCTGTCTCACGCATTTTGCGGTGGGCTTTTAGAGCGCGCACAAATTCGGGTGCCTTCTCCAACCGTCCACCATGACCTGGAAAATAAATAGTTTCTGATCGTGTCGTTAGTTTTGCAAGTGACGCCATATAGTCAGACATATTGCCATCGGGCGGGGCAACGATAGAGGTTGCCCATGCCATCACATGATCACCTGAGAACATCATGTTTGTGTCAGAAATTGCAAAGCAAGCGTGGTTCTTTGTGTGGCCGGGAGTAAGAACAGTTTCTAACTGCCAACCATCCCCTTTTATTAGATCGCCTTCCTTGACTTGGTGATCAGGCTCAAAATCCCTGTCTGCAGCAGCGTCCAGAGAATTGGTTTCGCCCAGATGTAACTCGCGTGAATCGCGATGCGGTCCTTCAGCATAGGTAGGCGCGCCAGTTTGCTCTTTCAGGGGTGCGGCAAGCGGCGAATGATCCATATGGGTGTGGGTCAAAATAATATGGCTTACGATACGGCCTTCAAGCGTTTTCATCAGCAGATCAAAGTGACTGTCAATGGCAGGGCCGGGGTCAATCACGGCTACATTTTTGTCACCCAAAATATAGGTGTTGGTACCATGAAAGGTGAACGCACTTTCATTAGGCGCGGTGATGCGTTGTATGTTTGGAGCAATCTCAACAGCCTGCCCATGGGCGGGATCGAAAGCAGTGCGGAAAGATGGTGCAGACATGAAATTCGGGTTCGCGTTTTTCGAAGCTTGATACTAACTTGTTTACTCAATATACCTTTGTGTAACAACTTGATTAAAGGGAAGCATTCAATGTCATCATCGTTTTCTGGCGGCGCACTCGCCATTCGTTCAGCCGATAGCACAGTATATAATACTGCACTATACCCGGTGTTGGTTGCGTTCGGCATCGCGCTCATCGCGATCTCTGCAAAAATTCAACTGCCATTCTGGCCTGTACCAATGACGCTTCAAACGCTTGCAATTGCAGGTATTGCTGCGGCCTACGGAATGCGCTTAGGACTGGTTACAATCATTGCCTATCTTGCAGCAGGTTATATGGGCGCTCCTGTATTTGCGGGTCCGATTGCTGGCCCTGCATATTTCGTGGGACCAACAGCAGGTTTTCTTGCAGGCTTCGTCGTTTTGACCGCAGTCGTAGGATTCGTTGCAGACCGCGTTAATTCAGAGAGTTTCTGGAAACTTCTGGGCGCAATGCTCATTGGCGATGCTCTGCTCTTCGCACTTGGATTTGTCTGGCTCGGGTTTATGTTTGTCGCAGGCAGCGGCAATACACTGGGTGGATCATTTGCCTGGGCAAAAGGCGTTGAGCCTTACATCCTTGGAGATATCGTAAAAATGGTATTGGCTGCAGCAGCCGTACCAGCCATCAGCACCATGATGCGTCGATAATTAGCCGTTTAGATAGATGCAAAAAACCCGGCCACCGAGCCGGGTTTTTTATTGCAGTATCATCTTTGAATGCTGCCCCTACTAGAGCGTGTCTGTCTTGGATTGAATCGATTTGATGGGTTGGATTTTTGATTT
>CAZEPF010000098.1:0-11119 GCA_964514045.1 uncultured Rhizobiaceae bacterium
TTCCTAGCTGAAATCAAAAATCCAACCCATCAAATCGATGCAATCCAAGACAGATACGCTCTAGCGCGTGCGTCTTGGCATTCTAAACGGCAAGAGACATCGCACCCAGTTTCTTGAAAAGCGATCCAGATCAAGGCTCTCGTGAACCGCAGTTACGCGCTCTCCATTAAACTCCGTATCCAGATGGCTGCGGGTATAAAACGGGGTGTCTTCCAACATGTTGAGTGTTATCACAAGTGTGTTTTCCGGCGCTAATGTAGAACGGTCCACACGCCAGATAGATGCTTTCTTCAACGCTTGGCGTTCAGGGATATCAACGTGCTCGACGCTTCCGTCTTCTTTGATTTGCAAGGCCAATTGGCGGTTTTCTTCTTCGCGAGTAAACGCGTCGTAGAAAATTCCCGCACCTTCACTGTTGTGCGCGCGTGACCAATCCCAATATCGAAACCCTGTTTCCAAAGGTTCTGATCCCCAATTGCTGTCAATATAGGCTTTGCCCGACCACGAAAGCGAGGGCTGCTCCATTTCAACTTCCGCATGGCTTACAGCGCCTAGCGGTTGCCAGAAGTGTTTTCCACTTCCATCCAGTTGAAAAGGCGTGGTGACAATCGCTGATGGTTTTAACCGGATTGTGCCTTTGACTTTTCGCGGAATTGGGTTTGCCCATTCATCAATCGTAATCAGGAGTTCGTTACCATCCCATTGAAGATTGGATGGGCCGATTTGCAAGTAGCGTTCTTCTTGTACGAGGTCTGTTTGTCCGCGTTCGGTCAGCGTCCAGCGCTTGCACCCTTTGCCATATAAGCCAACATTTAAGCCGATATGGTTGCTTGGGTTTTCACGACCAGACCACGCATAATAGGGCGAAAACACGGAACCAATCATCGCAATGATTGAAAATCCAAATTGGCCGTCATCGCTGATTGCGTCAGCATACCACCAGCCATAACCTTGCGGTGGGATGTTTAAGTCAAAGCGTGGTCCGAGATGATCTGCTCCGCTGCCAGCATTCCCGAACGCGTTGCCATTGGAACTCCTGCTCCCGGATGCACGCTGCCCCCCGCCAGATACAGACCCGGAATTTTTGTTTTTGCTCCCGGCCTCGCGAAGCTTGCCATCCATCCGTGTTGCGCTCTTCCGTATAGGGCCCCGCCCGAGCCTGGAAATAAGGTTTCGAAATCCGATGGTTGCGTTATTTTCTGATCGTGAATGGTCAGGTTCAGGCCGCAATGTGCCAGAGTTGTTTGCATTCTGTGCTGACATGTTTCCAATTCACTTTCACTTAATCTGTTGCGGTCGCCATTGGCTGGGGCATTGACCAAACAAAAGATGCTCTCAGGTTTTTGTGTCGTGTTTGCTGTGTCGCCACGATTTTGGGCGCATACATAAACAGTAGGTTTTTCAGGTGATCTTCCATGCTTGAAGATTGCATCAAACTCTGCCCCGTAATCCGGTGAGAACAAGACCGTATGATGATGCAGCGGGAAGTTATGAACCGTTGCTTCCATCGACCATGTAATCGCGGATAGGGAGCGTTTTTCCGGTGGAACAGGCTTTGGAATGCCCTCGCGGATATCAATCACATCAGGCGTAAGGTTGGAGGCATCACCGCAGTAGATAATGCGTTTTGCGGTCACCATTTCGCCCGTATCACAAACAATCCCGCAGGCGTGTGAGTTTTGCGTCATGATGGATCTGACACCACAATCCGTTCGGATTTTTGCGCCTTTTGAAACGGCAATATTTGCCATAGCCTGCGCTAGCCTGTGCATACCGCCATTAACCAGCCAAACGCCCTCTTGCTCAACATGGGCAATCAGCATCAGCGTGGCAGGAGACATATAAGGCGATGAACCCACATACGTAGCGTATCGCCCAAACAATTGTTGAAGGCGTTGATCGGGAAAGTAATTATTCAACCTCTCCATTAAAGACGTAAACGGTTGCAACTGTAAAAGCTGCGGTATGCGCCAAAAGCCTACACGGTTGGAAAGGCCAAGTGGTGACGGGCGTTGAGCGCCGATAAACGTGTCTTTCAGCGTATTATAAATCGCTGCAGAATCTGTGCAAAATCGGTCATAGCCTTTTGCATCTTGCGGGCTAAAAAACTGCGCAATCTCATGGCGGGTTTCTTGCCGATTGGCTGATAAATCAAAAAACCCACTATCATCCCACGCGTGACGGGCAAGCGTTTCGCATTGATTTAGCGTAACGTGATCGTCCAACCGCGTCCCAGCGAGTGCAAACAATTCATCAAAAACATATTTCATTGTGAAAACAGTCGGGCCGGAATCAATGTGGTGGCTCCCAGCAGTAATTGTACGCATTTTGCCGCCGGATATGGCCTGCCGCTCAAACACGACCACCTCTTCGCCCTTTGAAGCCAGTGATATCGCAGCTGCTAAACCAGCCATGCCAGCGCCGATAATAATCGTTCTGTTTACTGGGTTTGGTGCAACCTCTTGTTTCATCTCTGTTGGCGTCCGTCTGCTTTTGCTTGCATTGAAGCCTAGTTTCGTAAATAAATAGAGACAAATCAAGATGTCCAATATATTTGACATCTATGGAGGAAGCCTATGGAAGCCGTTGCTAGAATTGAAAGCTGTCTGGAAGAAGCTATTGCTCACACGGCGAAGGACGGTTGTCCGCCAATGCTATCAAACGCTGTTAATTATGCAGTCTTCCCAGGTGGTGCACGTGTTCGCCCACAGCTTTGCGTTTCAGTTGCGTCTGCCTGTTCGGGTAAAGAAAGCCCGGTGGTTGACCATGCAGCAGCAGCCCTTGAAATGCTGCATTGTGCTTCACTCGTACACGATGATTTACCTTGCTTTGATGATGCCGGTTTCCGCCGTGGCCGCGTGAGCGTTCACAAACTCTATGGTGAGGAACTTGCCGTATTGGTTGGCGATGCGCTGATTGTTGAAGCGTTCAAAACAATAGCGCGTGGATGTGAATCTAATCCTGCGCCATTGCCTGAACTTATTAAGATTATCGCAGAATCCGTTGGTATGCCTCGTGGAATCGTGGCCGGCCAAGCTTGGGAAAGCGAAGCAAAAGATAGCATCAATATTGAAGAATATCACCGCGCAAAGACGGGCTCCCTGTTTGTCGGTGCGGTGACCGCGGGTGCCATCGCTGTGGGTGAAGATCCAGAGCCTTGGCGCCCGCTAGGTGAATATATCGGCCAAGCTTATCAGATGGCTGATGATTTGATGGATGCAGTGGGTTCAACCGATGAGGTTGGCAAGCCGATCTCTCAGGATACGGCCAATCTGCGTCCTAATGCTGTTGTAAAATACGGCGTTAAGGGTGTAATGAAAAAGCTTCGTCTAACGGTCGAAGCGGCTGCAAATTCGATTCCTGAGTGTGAAGGTGCAGAGGAATTACACAGCCTGATTATTTCTCAGGCAACCCGTCTGGTCCCGTCAAAACTTCAGAAGTCTCTCGCATAACCGAGGCATGCCATGGCCATTTATGATGCTTGGCTGGATTTTCGCGACCGGTGTTTAACATCTCCCGCATTTCATAAATTTGCACTTAAGTTTCCTCTGACCAGACCTGTTGTACGAAAGCGTCAAAGTGAAGTTTTTGATGTGGTCTCGGGCTTTGTTTATTCCCAGATTTTGTTTGCATGTGTTGAATTGAAGGTGTTTGACGCAGTCAGCTTGCGCAATGGCGGGATGGATTTGGACATGCTTGCACGATATTGCGACCTTGATCTGGATGCAGCGCGTAGGCTTGGCGATGGCGCGGTGTCGCTTAGGCTCTTGGAAAAGCGAAACGATCTTTACCGTTTGGGTGATTTAGGGGCAGCCCTTTCCATTAATAAAGGTGCGCTTGCGATGATCCGTCATCATCACGCGCTATATCGTGATATGGCCGATCCGGTTGCTATGCTGCGTTCTGGGCGGGCAGAAACCAATCTCTCACGCTATTGGGATTATGCACGTAAGCTTGATCCCGCATCTTCAAGCGCGCAGGAGGTAAGCGAATACAGCCAGCTTATGAGCGAAAGCCAGAATGACGTTTCTAATGAAGTTCTGGCAGTTGTAAATTTTGCAAAATACCGCAAGCTTCTCGATGTTGGCGGAGGGCAGGGCACGTTTTTGCGCAATGTTGGCGCAAAATTCCCTGATTTGCGTCTTGCGCTGTTTGACTTGCCAGAAGTTGCCAAACGCGCGGAGATGATCTCCAGCACTGACAAGGAAGATTTTAGAATAGAATGTCATGGTGGCTCGTTTTTTGACGATCCAATTCCGCAAGGTGCAGATCTCATCTCACTGGTGAGAATCTTGCATGATCATGATGACGAACCTGTGAGGCAGATTCTTAAATCTGTCTATTCTGCGCTGGAACCGGGTGGAGAATTACTGATTGCAGAGCCGATGTCCACAGGCGGACATGCTCATCGTATCAGTGATGCATACTTTAATTTCTATCTTCATGCGATGGGAAGTGGACGGCCAAGAAGCCCTGATTTCTTGCAGGAATTGGCCTTAGAGGCTGGATTCACAGCGTCTCATGTTGTTCCGTCGCGGTCCCCATTCACATGCAGCGTAATTCTTGCAACAAAATGATTTCTAAAAGACTCACAATTACTTGACAATTATTAGTGTCCAAATATTATGACACATGGGAGCCCGTTCTTACTAAACTGTAAGGGTTGGGATTATGGACGCTAAGGCGGTCATATTTGAAAAGCCGGGAAAGCTGGCAATCGATACCGTGGCGCTTGCTGAGCCTGCGTCCGGCGATCTGATTGTTCAATCAAGCTGGAGCGGCATTAGCACAGGGACGGAACGTCTCCTCTGGAATGGCCAGATGCCGGAATTCCCGGGCATGGGCTATCCACTTATCCCAGGTTACGAAACAGTTGGCGAAGTCGTTGAGGCTAACGGTAAGAGCAACTTCAAACCAGGTGACAAAGTGTTTGTGCCGGGTTCTTCTGGTTATAAAGACGTCCGTGGTTTGTTTGGGGGCGCGTGTTCAACACTTGTTGTGCCGCAATCACGCGTTGCACGTGTCGACCATTGTTCTCAACGTGAAGGCACGCTCATTGCGTTGGCTGCAACAGCGCACCATGCCGTTACTATGAAGGGTTCTGCTCTTCCGGAATTGATTATAGGTTGGGGTGTCTTGGGGCGCTTAATGGCTCGTATGGTGGTAGCGCTAGGCGGACAGCCTCCTGTTATTTGGGAAACGAATGCCGCACGCCGAACGCAAAAAGACGGGTTCAAAGTAATTGATCCGTCACTTCCAAATGATCAGTTGTTTGGCACTATTCTTGACGCAAGCGGTAGCTCGACCATTATTGATCAAGCTGTAAAAAGCTTGAAGCCCGGTGGTGAGATTATCCTAGGCGGATTTTATTCAGACCGTATCAATTTCGCATTTCCTCCAGTCTTCATGAAAGAGGCACGTTTCCGTGTGGCAGCCGAATGGAAGCCAGAAGATATGCAAGCCGTTCAAAAATTACTTGAGACAGGTTTTTTGAGCCTGTCCAAACTCATTACCCACACACAGCCTGCGTCTGACGCTCAGGCTGCCTATCAAACCGCATTTGAAGATTCGAATTGTCTCAAGATGATTCTGGATTGGAAGGGAACCGCATGACCGAGGGCACACCGCATCCAAGGGAAACTGACTCTGGCGTTGTTGACGAAGTTTACGAAAACCTTCGTGACGAAGCATCCATCGAGCCTGATCCGGTGCATACAACTGAGGTTACTAAAGAGACCCAGATTATTGCGATCTACGGCAAAGGTGGCATCGGCAAAAGCTTTTCTCTGGCAAATCTGTCTTACAATCTTGCTCAACAGGGCAAGAAAGTGTTGCTGATCGGCTGCGATCCAAAATCAGACACAACGTCTCTTCTGTTTGGTGGACGTTCTTGCCCAACCATTATTGAAACCTCAGCAGCAAAGAAGGCTGCGGGTGAAGATGTGAAAATTTCGGATGTTTGTTTCAAGCGAGATGGCGTATTTGCCATGGAGCTAGGCGGACCGGAAGTTGGTCGTGGTTGCGGTGGTCGTGGCATTATTCATGGGTTTGAACTGCTTGAAAAGCTGGGCTTCCATGAGTGGGACTTTGACTATGTACTGCTAGATTTCCTTGGCGATGTGGTGTGTGGCGGCTTTGGTCTGCCGATCGCCCGTGACATGTGTCAGAAGGTAATCGTGGTAGGGTCAAACGATCTACAGTCTCTTTATGTTGCCAATAACGTTTGTTCAGCGGTTGAATATTTCCGCAAGCTAGGCGGCAATGTTGGTGTTGCAGGAATGCTGATCAACAAAGACGATGGCACTGGTGAAGCTCACGCATTTGCTGAAAAAGTAGGCATTCCAGTTCTTGCGGCTATTCCGCAGGACGAAGACATCCGCCGTAAATCTGCAAGCTACCAAATTGTGGGTGATCCCGCAGGGGCGTGGGGTCCGATGTTCAGCGAACTTGCTGACAACATGATGACGGCACCGCCACGCCAGCCGGCACCGCTGGATCAGGATGGATTGCTTTCACTCTTCTCCGCAAAAGAAACCGGAGCAGACTATATCCTTGAGCCCGCACAGCCAGAAGACATGTGTGACCCTTCAATCATAACCAAGCAATCGCTTGAAGTTATCTACGACAATCTGTGATCCGGTATGACTGAAGAAACTCCCCTCCTTGTCGAAAATTCTCAGGTAGACGTGTCCTCTGCTTCCGAGGTAGATGCGACGGCTGCAGAGCTAGACAATGGTTTCGGATGTCATGCCGGAGCAGCCACGATGGAGGCTGCTGCCAAAAAGGCTGGCAAGAGTGAGATTCTTGAACAGTTTGCCAAAGATTACCCGAAAGGCCCGCATGACCAGCCGCAAAGCATGTGCCCTGCATTTGGGTCACTGCGTGTTGGCCTTCGCATGAAGCGTACGGCTACCATTCTTTCCGGCTCTGCATGCTGTGTTTATGGGTTGACGTTTACCTCGCATTTTTATGGCGCGCGCCGCTCGGTTGGATATGTACCGTTTGACTCCGAAAGCCTTGTAACAGGCAAGCTTTACGAGGACATTCGCGATGCGGTTCACGAAATGGCCGATCCTGAAAAATACGATGCGATTGTCGTCACCAATCTATGTGTGCCAACCGCCTCTGGCGTGCCTCTGCAAATGCTGCCTGAGGCAATTGATGGTGTGCGGATCATCGGCATTGATGTGCCAGGATTTGGTATCCCAACACATGCAGAAGCAAAAGACGTACTCGCTGGTGCAATGCTGGCTTATGCACGCAAGGAAATTTCAAACGGTCCTGTTCAGGCGCTAAATCCTGCGGCTGCTTCAGGTAAGCCAAAAATCACCATGCTGGGCGAAATGTTCCCTGCGGATCCGATGGGCATTGGTGCCATGCTTGAGCCTATGGGTTTGGAAGCGGGCACTGTTGTTCCAACACGCGAATGGCGTGAACTTTATTCAGCGCTGGATTGCGCAGCAGTTGCGGCCATCCATCCGTTTTACACTGCATCCGTCCGTGAGTTTGAAAGTGCGGGGCGTCCGGTAACCGGTTCTGCACCTGTCGGAATTGATGGTACTGCAAGCTGGTTGGAATCAATCGGCGAACTCTGCAATGTGGAAACGTCCAAGATCGAATCTGCAAAGCAGATTTTCATTCCCGCAATTCGTGAGGCTCTGTCCAATAATCCAATCAACGGTCGCATCACGCTTTCCGGCTATGAAGGTTCGGAACTGCTTGTTGCACGTCTGTTGATCGAAAGTGGCGCTGATGTTCGCTATGTTGGCTCTGCCTGTCCAAAGACGAAATGGTCGCAAGATGATTGTGATTGGCTGGAAGCAAAAGGCGTTCACGTCAAATTCCGTGCATCCTTAGAAGATGATTGTGCGGCGATGGAAGCGTTCGAGCCTGACCTTGCAATTGGCACAACACCAGTGGTGCAAAAAGCGAAGGAAAAATCTATTCCATCGCTTTACTTCACGAATCTGATTTCAGCACGCCCGTTGATGGGGCCTGCAGGTGCAGGTTCATTGGCGCAAGTCATCAATGCGGCAATTGCCAATAAGCCTCGCTTTGAAGCGATGTCCGAGTTTTTTGATGGTGTAGGCACTGGCCATGCCGCAGGCGTATGGGAAGAAACCCCGCAGGATCGCCCGCAGTTCAAAAAGAAATTCGCCGCAAAGGCAGCACGCGCAGCAAACGCAGTGGATGCAGGGGAGGCAGTTGGCGTATGACCCTTATCCTTGATCACGACCGCGCAGGTGGCTATTGGGGCTCCGTTTATGCGTTCACGGCAATCAAGGGATTGCAGGTCATCATCGATGGTCCGGTGGGGTGTGAAAACCTGCCAGTAACGTCAGTTCTTCATTATACAGATGCACTTCCGCCGCACGAATTACCAATTGTCGTAACCGGCCTTGGTGAAGAAGAGTTAGGTCAGCACGGCACGGAAGGCGCAATGCGCCGTTCGCGCAGCACGCTTGATCCAGATCTTCCAGCCGTTGTGGTAACAGGTTCAATTGCCGAGATGATCGGCGGTGGTGTGACGCCGGAAGGGGCAAACGTTCAACGCTTCCTGCCTCGCACAATTGATGAGGATCAGTGGCAATCAGCAGATCGCGCACTTAAATGGCTCTGGACTGAGTTCGGTCCTAAAAAAGGTCGGGTGCCTGCGGTCAAAACTCGCAAAGAAGGTGAGAAGCCGCGCGTTAATCTGATCGGCCCGATCTATGGTACGTTCAACATGCCATCCGATCTTGCAGAAATTCGTCGCCTAGTTGAGGGGATCGGCGCTGAGGTTAACATGACCTTCCCGCTTGGTTCGCACTTGGCTGATATTAACAAGCTTTCAAATGCAGAAGCCAATGTCTGCATGTACCGCGAATTTGGCCGGATGCTTTGTGAAGAGCTGGATCGCCCTTATTTGCAAGCACCGATGGGCATTCACTCAACAACCGCATTCTTGCGTTCATTGGGTGAGATTTTGGGTCTCGACCCAGAACCGTTTATCGAACAAGAAAAGCACACAACGCTTAAGCCGATGTGGGATTTGTGGCGTTCTGTTACTCAGGATTTCTTAGGCACGGCAAGCTTTGGTGTAGTCGCAAGCGATACCTATGCGCGTGGTATCCAGAATTGCCTTGAAGAAGAATTGGGAATGCCTTGCGCGTTTGCGATTTCTCGCAAGCCGGGCTCCAAAACTGACAACAGTGAAGTTCAGGAATTGATCGCCGAGAAGGCGCCGATGATTGTATTCGGTTCCTATAATGAACGCATGTATATGGCAGATCAGGGATCGCGCGCCACCTTCATGCCTGCTTCGTTTCCTGGTGCTGCAATCCGCCGGCACACGGGCACACCGTTCATGGGTTATGCCGGATCAGCCTATCTGATCCAGGAAGTATGCAATTCGCTCTTCGATGCCTTGTTCCATATTTTGCCGCTTCAAAGTCAGATGGATGGCCAGTCAAGCGCCACACCTGCGGCCGCTAAAAACACATTGCCATGGGATGATGAAGCACGTCTGGCACTGGATCGCATCGTAGACCGCGAACCCATTTTGATAAGAATTTCTGCTGCAAAAACCTTGCGCGATAAAGCAGAGCAATCCGCCATCGAGAATGGCGAAACACGGGTAACTGCTGATCGGGTTTTACGATCAAGCAAAGAGATTGTTCGGAGGGTTGCATGATGAATTCAACCACCCAAACACGTCAGATCAACGCTGGAGGTAGCATCATGGTCGATACATCAATCAAGGAAGCAACATCGGTGTCAGGCCGCAATGTGTGGATTGAAACACTGGTTTATCGACTGTTGGTTTCTACGCTCTTCATCGTTTCGGCAGTCGTATTGTTGGGCGCGCGCCTGACAGGAGCTGAACGTACAGATTCGCTTTTCACTGAAGCACGGCAAACTGCTTACGCGGTTGCTGGTTACGCTTTCAAATACTGAGAAGCATTTAAGAATTTCCCCACCTAACCACTGGGGAGATAACCCGGTTCATGTGAACCAGCCTGGCCGCAGGGTATTGTCGCGGTAACGGCCGTAAGGCCAACGACTAGGAGGTTGTATTATGGCTAGTCAAGATGGGGGTTCCATGACTGGTTTGACCAGTGGTGAAGCCCGTGAGTTCCACCGGATATTCATGAAGAGTACTATTCTCTTCACTGGATGGGCCTTTGCTGCACACGTTTTGGTGCACATGTGGCGTCCGTGGCTATACAATGATGGCAGTGAACAGGTGACAAGCCTGCTCTCAAACCTGCCATTCATCAGTTAAGGGAGAAATGAACCATGTATAAAATTTGGCTCTTTTTTGACCCGCGCCGCATTCTGGTAGCGCTCTCTGTATTTCTGTTCACTCTGGCAATTCTGATTCATTTCATTTTGCTCAGCACAGACAGATACAATTGGTTGGATACCAACTCGATTGCAGCAAATACTGCTGAAGTTAAAGTTGAACGCCTCATTTCCTGAGGACTCCCAACTCTCTCGACAGGCAGGTGCTTCTTAAGTTCCCTGCCTGTCGAAAACTGAATATTTAGACATTTTGGAGATCAGGCCATGGCCTTATTGAGTTTCGAACGAAAATATCGTGTCCGTGGAGGGACACTTCTAGGGGGTGACCTGTTCGATTTTTGGGCAGGACCGTTCTATGTCGGTTTCTTTGGTGTGTTGACGATCTTCTTCGCCACACTGGGAACTGCACTTATCATTTATGGCGCTGCATTAGGCCCAACTTGGAACATCTGGCAGATTAGTATCAATCCACCAAGTTCCGATTATGGACTGGCACTTGCCCCCATGGCCGAAGGCGGCCTCTGGCAGATCATAACGTTCTGTGCGACGGGCGCATTTGTAAGTTGGGCATTGCGTGAGGTAGAAATCTGCCGGAAGCTGGGCATGGGGTATCATGTCCCTGTTGCTTTTAGTGTCGCGATCCTTGCTTTTGTAACGCTAAACATCTTCCGCCCCATCCTTATGTATATTACGGACGGCGGAGATTCTGGTTGGTCTCACGGCTTTCCATACGGCATATACTCGCATCTGGAATGGGTGAACAACGTTGGTTACGCCTACGGTAACTTCCATTATAACCCGGCACATATGATTGCGATTACATTCTTCTTTACAA
>CAZEPF010000099.1:0-11021 GCA_964514045.1 uncultured Rhizobiaceae bacterium
AATCGACGAAAACAGTGTATTAACCGTTTGAACTTGGTCCTTTACACCCTGCCTGTGTTGCGTCCCGCTTGCGGTATTTATACCGCGGCGCAGAACGCGCCTAGTCAGGAGCACAAACGCCACGGCGTTCAAACGGTTCAATCCAAGCCAGATACGCTCTAGCCTGCTGCCGCAACTTTCTGACGGTCGCGGCGACGGTCATTTTGTGGTTGATAAGCAAGACGGCAATGATATTCGCAATACGGATTATCTTCATGAGTTTTATTTCCGCAGAAATGAAAATCATCAGTCGCAGGATCACCGTCGGGCCATTTACAAGTATTTTCTACCAATTCAACCAAAGACAATTTCTTGGATACTGGCTCTTCCAAATCCTGAGGAACCATTTTCGGCGAGGCTTGTCCGCCAACACGAGCAGGTGTTGTTTTAGTACCGGCCGTTCTTGGTTTCGAATTGTAAGTGTTGCGAGTGCGTTTTGCACGTTTGGGAGAATTGCTGGCAGGTTTTGAACGTCCTGAAAGGCCTAAACGGTGAACCTTACCAATAACCGCATTTCGGGTGACGCCACCCAATTCAGCAGCAATCTGGCTGGCGCTTAAACCTTCGGCCCAAAGTTTGCTTAGTAGTGCGACCCGCTCGTCTGTCCAAGTATGTGTCATTACATTCCTCGTGTCGGCAGACTCCTTTTCTAGTCATTGAGGCAGAATTGCCAAAATGCTGGAGTAGCCATTGAATAAGTGTGTTGTTCCCACAGCTATGCTGAAGGAGCCGCCCCCTCGGTAAAAAGACTAAACCAAGCGTGGACTCCCAACACAAGAGTCAGGAGTCCAGATCGAATCTTTTTTTCCGAATATCCCCAACAATGGGAATCAAGTTCCTGAATGTTGTGGAAAGATGAATCAGTTTTGCGTTTTTTAAGGCCTGTGCCTGTGAATAACCTCATTGCAACTTCTTTGCCCCATCGTTTCACGCATCTTGACCCTTTTTGGTTGCCTAGTTATGGTCACACTTCAGGCCAAGAGCTTGGGATCAAGGCCCGTCGAAAGGCGGGTCTTTTGCTTTTTTGGAAATTTGTTTTATTTGCGGAGATTGGTTCCATGGGAAAGGAACAGCATACATTTGATGTTTATGCCCCACCGAAGATCGAGTTTGTTAAAGGCGAGGGAAGCCGACTAACAGACACGGATGGCCGCGAATATATGGATTGCGCCGCTGGCATTGCCGTCAACTGTTTGGGCCATGGCCATCCTCATCTGGTCGATACCTTAAAAAATGCCGCCGATGGCATTTGGCATTTGTCCAATCTGTTTGAAATCCCGGGCCAGAAAAAACTAGCCACACGCCTATGCGAAAACACATTTGCCGATCGCGTGTTCTTCACCAATTCAGGTGCAGAAGCGATGGAATGTGCCATCAAAACTGCCCGTCGCTATCACTATGAAAACGGTCAGCCTGACCGCATTAACATCCTGACGCTTGAAGGTGCCTTTCATGGGCGGACCATCACAACGGTGGCTGCAGGTGGACAGGAAAAATATCTTGAAGGATTTGGGCCAAAATCGCCCGGATTTATCTCCTTGCCGTTTGGCGATCATGACGCGCTGAAAGCTGCCATCAACGAAGAGACAGCGGCCATTTTGGTTGAGCCTGTTCAGGGTGAGGGCGGTATCCGTGAAGTTCCTTCGCAATGTCTGAAAGGTCTGCGCGAGCTTTGTGATGAGCACGGCATACTTTTAATGTTTGATGAGGTTCAAACAGGCGTTGGCCGGACGGGCAAACTCTTCGCACATCAATGGCATGGTGTAGAGCCAGATATTATGGGCATTGCAAAAGGCATTGGTGGCGGCTTTCCCCTTGGTGCATGTCTGGCAAGGGAAGAAGTAGCCCTTGCAATGGGTCTTGGCACTCATGGTTCCACCTACGGCGGCAATCCACTTGCAATGGCCATGGGCAACGCTGTTCTCGATGTTGTGCTTGAAGACGGCTTCATGGATGCAGTGAATGACAAAGCGATTAACTTCCGTCAGTTTCTGGCAGAAATGGTTGATAGCTTTCCTGATCTCCTGGAAGACGTACGCGGCAGCGGATTGCTGCTTGGCATGAAAGCAAAAGCCTCCAATGTGGAATTGGTCGCTGCACTTCGCGATCATGGTGTTCTGGCTGTTGGTGCTGGTAATAATGTTATTCGTTTGGTCCCACCGCTTGTCATCACCAATGATGATATTCGCGAAGTGCGTGACCGTATGAGCAATGCATTTACTGCTTTCAAGAAAGCCTCAGAGGCATAATAGAGGCATAGTTGTGTCAGCGGCTCCTAAACATTTTCTGGATATTTCATCGGTTGCGGATGACGAGTTAAAGTCGATCATCGCAAATGCTCACGCCATGAAGCAGAGCACTGAGGCTGAAAAACCATTGGCAGGTAAAATTCTGGCGATGATTTTTGACAAGCCTTCTACCCGTACGCGTGTGTCTTTTGATGTGGGCATGCGCCAATTGGGTGGCGAGACATTATTCTTATCCGGATCAGAAATGCAGCTGGGTCGTGGTGAAACCATTGCCGATACCGCGAAAGTATTATCGCGCTATGTGGATGCCATCATGATCCGCACAACCGGACACGACCGTCTGCTCGAACTTGCCGAGAATGCCACTGTTCCCGTGATCAACGGGCTGACCGATGACACTCACCCCTGCCAGATTATGGCGGATGTCATGACCATTGAAGAACATTTAGGCACAGCCGAAGGACGCAAGCTTGCATGGACCGGTGATGGCAATAATGTTCTCAATTCATTGATGCAGGCCGCGCCCGTATTTGGGTATGAGATTGATGTCGCCGTTCCAAAAGGTCATGAGCCTGATCAGAGTTTCGTGGACTTTGCGATGGAACGAGGTGCAAAAATCAACATTGGCCATGACCCGCAGACAGCAGCACTTCAAGCGGATTGTGTCTTAACCGATACTTGGAAATCCATGGGTTTCGAAGACGATAGTGCAGGGCATAATACATTCATGCCCTATCAGGTAAATGAAGCGCTAATGGAAAAGGCAAATGATGAAGCCATTTTCATGCATTGTTTGCCAGCTCACCGTGGGGAAGAAGTTACCGCAGAAGTCATAGACGGGCCGCAATCTGTTGTTTTCGATGAAGCAGAAAACAGGCTACATGCCCAAAAGAGCATTCTTGCTTGGTGCCTTTCAGGAGAATAGTTTGACTACGAGTGAACCCAATTCAGACGAGTTTGAATTCGCTGGAGACGATGTCGTCGTTCCGTTTGCAGTAGAGCCATTAGATATCCGCGGGCGCGCGGTTCAGGTTGGTCCGATGCTTGATAGTATTTTGGGGCGTCATGAGTATCCTGAAGACGTAGCGTTTTTACTGGCTGAATTGATCGTCCTTTCCATACTGCTTGGAAGTTCTCTCAAGTTCGAGGGCAATTTTATTTTGCAGACACAATCCAATGGTCCGGTTTCAATGGTTGTGGTCGATTTCTCAACGCCGGATGCAATTCGGGCCTATGCGCGTTTCGATCAAGCCTCGGTCGAAAAAGCAGCGCAAGAGGGAAAAGCTTCCCCGCGTGATCTTTTGGGTGAAGGCGTTCTTGCCATGACGATTGATCAGGGCGAGCACATGCAACGCTATCAGGGTGTTGTTGCGCTGGACGGGTCGACGCTGGAGGAAATAGCACACCAGTATTTCCGCCAGTCCGAGCAAATTCCGACAAAAGTAAAATTGTCTGTCGCGCAGATCATTCGCCCCTCAGATGATGGCGTCACAAAAAGCTGGCGTGCTGGTGGACTGATATCGCAATTTTTTCCTGACTCGGAATCGCGTGTCACTGTTCGTGATCTGCCAAGTGGTCGTGACGATGAGGATGATAACGGTAAACAAGAAGACGATGCGTGGCTCGAAGCAACCGCATTGGTAGAAACCGTTGGCGATGATGAACTCACCGACCCCCAAATCAATGTAGAGCGCTTGCTCTATCGTTTATTCCATGAACATGGCGTTCGTGTATTCGATGGCACGCCTGTTGTTGATCGATGCCGTTGCTCACGCGAGAAAGTGATCAATCTGGTAAAAAGCTTTGAGGATGATCCGCAAAAGCCTGAAGATCAGGACGGATTTGAAACAAAATGTGAGTTTTGCAGTACGGTTTACAACATCAAGCCTGAAGAACTCGCCTGATCAAGCATTACAAACGGCAGCATTTATTACGAAAACGTAACTTGCCCTTACGTGGCTGTGATATACCTATTAGATAAAGGTGCATCCATGCTGACAAAAAATGACGAAATAGAAGCTGAATCCGGCGCAACAAACGCTACTTCCAAAAAGCGTGGTAAATCCATATTTGTCACATTAGGGCGCGGTGTTGCGCAGGCCATTTTGATGGTGCTGATATTGTTTGGCGGATTGCTCGGCATGAATAAACTTGTCAGCCAGCGCGAAGACCCGCCATCACGCCCCGCCTTTCAGACCGCTTACACGGTAGACATGGTGACAGCCAAAAAGGGTAAGTTCCAGCCACAACTTCTTGTGTATGGTGAAATACAGGCAGCACAAGCCATTGAATTACGTTCGCTCGTGGCTGGTCAGATCGTTGAAGTAAATTCAGATCTCAAAGTGGGGTCGCGTATCGCAAAAGGCGCGGAACTGTTTCGCATTGATCCGTTTATGTTTGAAACCGAACTTGCAAATGTTGAAGCCAATATTGCAGAGACGGATGCCAAAATTTTGGAAAACCGCGCTCGCATGCAAATTGAAAAATCTAAAATCAGGAGCCTTCGAGATCAATTGGGCCTTGCCGAAAGCGACCTCAAGCGGATTACCTCGCTCAAGAGCCGTGGTACTGCTACATCGAAACAGGTTGAAGACCGTACATTGATTGTCAGTCAGCGCAGACAGGCGCTTGAGCAAGCAGAATTAAACCTGATTGCGGAGCAAAGCAGACTGGCGCAAATGCAAGCCATTCGTCAGCGGTTTGATGGGTCTCGAACGCAAGCAGAAAAGAACCTTAAAGATACAGTTCTCAAAGCACCTGTATCCGGCATTATCAGCGCAAAAAATGCTGCAGTTGGGCGCTTGATCAGCGCCAATGATATGGTCGTTTCAATGTATGATGCTGACCGTCTGGATGCGCGCTTTACCCTAACAGACGAACGCTTCGGGCGCATACAATCAGATGCTCAAGGGGTGATCGGCAGACCTGTCGAAGTTATCTGGAGTGTGGGCGGAGAAGAGTTTCGTTACGCTGCAATGATTGATCGGATCGGCGCGGAAATCATGTCAAACCGTGGCGGTGTAGAAGTCATTGCCACGCTCAACGATAATGTGTCTGGAAGTGCGTTGAGACCTGGCGCATTTGTAGAAATCATTGTTCCGGACAAAGCGTTTGAAGAACACTTCCGCATTCCTGAAACAGCACTTTACGAGAATGATACTGTCTATGCCGTTGTTGAAGAAAAACTGAAAGCAAGAACGGTGCGCGTTCATGCCCGCGATGGGGATTTTGTAATCCTAACCGGTGATATTGCTGATGGGGATACGATCATGACAACGCGCATCGCAGAGATATCAGAAGGTCTAAAAGTTCGTCCACCGCGAGACCAGAATTCCGGGAGTGCGCAAACGCAATGATTACGCGCACGATCCCTGGCGGTGGTTTGGTCAGCATCTTTGTGCGCCATCCAAATGCTGCCAATTTGTTAATGGTCCTGATGATCATTTTCGGGATATTTGCAATCGCGCGTATCAACACTCAGTTCTTCCCCACCGTTGATCGGGAGGAAGTGTCGATCAGTGTAAGCTGGACTGGCGCAAGTGCTGAAGACATAGAAAAAAACATCATTGAATTGATCGAGCCGGAAGTCCGCTTCATCAGTGGCGTTGATAATATGGTGTCCTATGCCCGTGAAGGTTCCGGTAGGATATCGCTTGAGTTTGTTGCGGGAACTGACATGCAACAAGCCGTGGGGGATGTGGATACAGCCGTTGCAGCAGTTTCTAATTTGCCCGATGATTCAGATGCGCCAAAGGTTTCTAAAAGTCCTTTTTTTGATCGGGTCGCGCGGCTGTCCTTATCCGGCGATGTGCCTGAATCAACATTGCGGATACATGCCAAACAAATTCGCGACGATTTGATTGAGCGCGGCATTGACCGCATATCAATGGTGGGGTTGCGCGATGTCGAATATAAAGTCGAGATTCAGGAACGAGAACTTCGCAGGCTTGGTTTATCAATTGCAGACGTTTCGAACGTAATTGCCAGAAATAGCCGTGACACACCGTCAGGCCAGTTAAAGAGCGGTGTTGAAAAACAAATCCGCGCCTTGGCAGAACTGGAAAGTCCTGAATCCCTACGCGATATTGAAGTGCGTAGTTTTGCTTCTGGTGAAAAAGTTTTGCTGGGCGATATCGCAGAAATTTCGCGCAGCTATGATGAAAATCAGGCGCGTGGGTTTGTCAGCGGCAAGCCCGGCATCCAGATTACAGTCGAACGTGCGCTAACCGCTGATACGCTCGACACGGCACAAATCCTAGATGACTATCTGGTAGAAGTAGATGGCACATTACCGCCCGGTCTGGAACTTCAGAAATATGAAGTGCGTGCGGACTCGCTGGTCGAGCGTATTTCACTTCTATTCTGGAACGGCATATTCGGCCTAGTATTAGTGGTGGGTACGCTGTTTATTTTCTTGAACGCTCGTATTGCATTTTGGGTTGCTGCTGGGATTCCCGTTGCGATGTTTGCAACGCTGGGCATCATGTTTTTGATTGGGCAAACGGTCAATATGATCACGCTTTTCGCACTCATTATGATGCTTGGTATTATTGTGGATGATGCGATTGTCGTTGGGGAACACACAGCCTCGAGGTTTGAGGCTGGCGATGGCCCATATGAGGCTGCAGAAAATGGTGCAGGCCGCATGTTCACACCAGTGATGGCAGCCATGACAACAACAATTGCTGCCTTTGCGCCGATGTTGCTGATCTCCGGTGTGATTGGCCAGATTATGGGGGTCATGCCCTATGTTGTGATCGCGGTGATCATTGCCAGCATCATTGAATGTTTCTTTATTTTGCCAGGCCATTTGGCCCACACTTTGCAGCATCGCCCAGTGCGGCAATGGTCATTTTGGCGGCAGATGTTTTTTGCCCTAATCATTGGCAGTATTTTGCTTGTGGTAACCGGAAGGTTCTCGGATGGCTCAACCGGATTGGAAGGACTTAGCGCATTTGATTATCTGATTGGGCTTCGCAGTGATCTTTCCATGTCATTGTTCTTGTTATTGCTAACAATCGGTTCACTCCTTGTTGGAACCCTGTTTGAAGGCGCATTCTGGCTGCTTAAAAAGGTTGGCCCCAAGGATCGTGCGGCCAATGAAGACGGACCATTCCGCAAATGGTTTGATCGAAATTTCAATACTTTCCGTGATGGCCCGTTTAACGCAATGGTCGGTACTTCGTATCGTTGGCGATATGTAACCGTCTCCATTGCAATTGCCAGCGTCATGATTTTGGCCGTTGGATTGATCCGTGGCGAACATGTGAAGTTTGTTTTTTTCCCGTCCCCTGAAGCAGAAAATATTCGTGCAAGAATTGTGATGAATGCAGGCATTCCCGAGCCACGCGCACTTGAAATAATTGATCAGGTGGAAATAGCCCTCAACAAGGGCGTTGCCACCTTTGACCAGCCCGCAAGTGAACTGGTTCAGGCTGTGTTCGTTACACTTGGAAGTGCAGGGCGAAGTGTTGGTGACAATCTTGCAGAGTTTCGGGTGCAGCTAACCTCTTCCGAGGTTAGAACCATTCGCACGCCTGAGATTGTAAAAGCGTGGCGTAAGCAATTGCCCAAGATTGCGGGTGCAAGACGCATTGCCATTTACGAAACCCGTGGTGGACCTCCGGGCCGCGACATTGATATCGAAATCAGTGGCGGCAGCGTAGCCGAATTAAAAAGTGCTGCAACGGCTATCATACCAATTGTTTCAAGCATGGATGGCGTGTCGGGCGTTGCCGATGATCTCCCATTTGGTAAACCGGAACTGATCATGCAGTTGCTGCCGCGTGGCGCAGCGCTTGGCTTTACAATTGACGAAGTTGGCTCGCAGGTACGCGATGCGTTTGATGGTGCCATCCCGCGACGGTTCGCGGAAGGTGATGATGAAGTCACCATTCGCGTCACCAGAACAAGTCGCGATGAGGGTGGTAATAAACTTCGTAATTTTGAACTGCGCAGTCCGGAAGGTGAATTTGTTCCACTGGAAGAAGTCGTATCGCTCACAGAGAAACAGGGGTTCTCGGCAATCCAACGTGAAGACGGTAAAACCATTGTGTCTGTAACGGCAGACCTCAACACGGATATTGTTACAACTGATGATGCGCTCGCGGTTCTGCGCGCAAGTGACATGCCACGCATGTTGGAGGAACGTGGACTGGATTATAGCTTTGGTGGACGCGACGAAGAGCGCAAGAAAGCATTTGCTGATTTGCAAATCGGTTCAATTGCAGCGCTTTCCTTTATCTACATTATTCTGGCTTGGGTTTTTGGCAATTATTTCCGACCACTTGCGATTATGCTGATCATTCCATTTGGCATTGTAGGCGCCGTGTTTGGCCATTGGCTGCTTGGGTTCAAACTGACCATTCTGTCTTTCATTGGTGTGCTCGGACTTGCGGGTATTCTCGTCAATGATTCCATCATTTTGGTCAGTCGTTTGGATGAGCGTTTGGACGAGGGCGAGAGCCTTGAAGAGGCCGCCATTGGTTCAAGCCGTGACAGATTACGCGCAGTGCTGTTGACATCACTGACAACCATAGGCGGGCTTTTCCCGCTAATGTTTGAAAAGAGTTTGCAAGCGCAGTTCCTGCTGCCTATGGCGATTACCATCGTGTTTGGTCTGGCCTTGGCAACCTTACTCGTCTTGTTCCTTGTGCCGGCGCTGATTGGCATTGGTGGAGATATCAGGAATATGATTTCGTCAGTCTTTGGCGAACGCGAGCGGTATAATCGTCAACCTGCCGAATAATATCTGCCTAGGCACGCCAGAAGCGCGGCATGAATAAAACCAAAATTGTGAAGAGTTCCAATCGCCCCGTTAGCATGGCTGCGATTAAAATCCATTTTGCAGGGTCGTTTAGATCCTGAAATGTGGACGATGGGCCGATCACATTTCCAAGTCCTGGCCCGACATTAGAAATTGATGTTCCTGCCGCTGACATGGAGGTCAGAAAATCCAGACCTGTCAAATTAAGCAGGATTGCAAACACTCCGAACAGGAGAAAATACACAGCAAAGAAATTCATTACTGCAGCGGAAACATTGTCGTCAATTGATTGTCCGTTAAACCGCATAATGAAAATACCATTGGGGAAAAATATCCGGCTCACATGCTGTTTGATGGTCTCAAAAGCAATCTGAAACCGGAAAATTTTCAACCCGCAAGACGTGGAACCCGCGCATCCACCAATAAACATGATAGCAAAGAAGAAGGCATTGGAGCCCACAACCCACCCGCCATAGTCTGCAACGGCATAGCCTGTTCCGGTAACAAGGGACGTAACACTGAAGGCGGCTTCCACAAGGCTAGAGCGCGGCGCAGTGCCGGAACCCGGATGCAAGGACCATGCAATCATGGTCAGCAAAAAAAGAACGGTCAGAAAGACACGCACCTGAGAGTTCTTCCACAGCGGCGTGGCATTGCCCTGTACTAATTGGACAAAAAGAATAAACGGGATTGAACCGATCACCATAAAAGTGATGCAGATCATATAAATTGTATCGCTGTTAAAATGCCCGACGGATGCATCTTTGGAGGAAAACCCGCCTGTCGCCACAGTGGTCATAGCATGAATGAACGCATCAATAACAGGCATTCCAGCAAACAGGTATGCAATGGCGCAAAGAAATGTAATGCCCACAAACACCAGTGTAAGCGAACCGGAAATTTGTGTTGCGCGGGGTAGGATTTTTTCCGCTGTGTCAAACGCTTCTATTTTGAAGAGTTGCATCCCGCCAATTTGAAGCATCGGCAAAACTGCCACTGCCATCACGATGATGCCAAGCCCGCCCAACCATTGCTGAACGCCGCGCCATAAAAGCAGTCCGGGAGGTGCATCATCCAACCCGGTAATGACGGTTGAGCCTGTTGTGGTAAGACCGGAAATGGATTCAAAAAACGCGTCGGTAAATGTAGGCACAATGCCAGACAGGTAATAGGGAATAGCGCCAAACAAACCCAATATCACCCACACCAATGTCGTCATGACAAACGCTTGTCGGGTGCTCATTGAGTAAGCGGTGTTACGGTTGCCTGCGTATAAGCCCAGACCAAGCAATACGGTCAGCGTTCCGGTAAAGGCAAATACTTCCCAATCTTCATGGCCGGAAGCCAGGTCCACGATAGCAGGTAAAAACATCGCTGCGCCAAGCATGGAAAGCAGCAATCCATTGACTAGAAATATCGGGCGAAGAACAGGCGTCATGTCAGGGAAGTTTTCAATCTAGTTCAGAACGGGTTGGTGATCTGGTAAATCAAGAGGAAAGGCTGGGATATGCACGATAAACTCATGACCCTCTTCATCTCGCATCGTGTAATTGCCAAGCATAATTCCAGAGGGTGTAGTCAGCGGACATCCGCTTGTGTAGCTGTATTCATCGCCTGTGTGCAATATCGGTTGTTCACCCACAACGCCCGCGCCTTCAACTTCTTCTATTCGCCCTTTTGCGTCCGTGATTTTCCAATAACGCGATATCAATTGTACCGTTTTGTCTGATTCATTTTCGATCACAATTCGGTAGGCCCAGAAATACTGATTGTTTTCAGGCGCAGAACGTTCATCCACATAAACTGGCATGACATTGATTGTAATCCCAGCCGTAGTTTCTTTGAACATGATCTACCTCAGGTCGAAACGTTACTTTTGTGAACCAAGAAATAGCACAGCGCAATTTATACGCCTAGAGCGTGTCTGTCTTGGATTGAATCGATTTGATGGGTTGGATTTTTGATTT
>CAZEPF010000100.1:0-10692 GCA_964514045.1 uncultured Rhizobiaceae bacterium
ATTTTCCTAGCTGAAATCAAAAATCCAACCCATCAAATCGATTCAATCCAAGACAAACACGCTCTAATATTGGAACTATAGCCTAACGGTTCTGGCCGGGCACCCACAAAACGTCTGCTTTTCCCAAATCATTTGCCGCGCGTGCTGCCACAAACAGATAATCTGAAATCCGGTTCATGTAGAGTGCGGCAGCCTTGGAAACGTTTTCGTTTTTATCATGGGATAGTTCCACAATTAAACGCTCAGCACGCCGCGCAACTGTCCGTGCTAAGTGCAGGTTGGTTGCAAGGGCGGATCCGCCGGGCAAAACGAATGACCGCAACGGATCAAGATTAGCGTTTAACGCATCAATCTCTGCTTCAATGCGCTCCACCTGGCTCTGCGTTACGCGTAAGGGTTCATATTCAAGTGGTTTGCCGTCATCAGGAGTTGCAAGGTCTGCGCCCAAGTCAAACAGATCATTTTGAATGCGCATCAATGCATCGTCCATTTCAGGCAGGTCTGTTGTGTGCAATCGTGCCATGCCAATAAAGGCATTGGTTTCGTCCACTGTGCCATAGGATTCAACACGCAGATCAAATTTTTTGCGGCGCTCGCCATTGCCCAAGCCTGTAGAGCCATCATCGCCAGTTTTTGTATAAATCTTATTTAGAACAACCATGGAAGTTTCCTATTTGGTAGAGGCGTATAATGCGGCCATCACAACAATAACTGCAATAAACTGGAAGAGAATTCGCAATCGCATGAGTTTTTGTGAGCGGCTGGGTGTTCCCCCACGCGCCATATTGGTAAGGCCCAACATCAAAACGACGGCCACGGCAATCATGCCGATTATGGATACAATATATAACATCAACTTTCCCTTGAGTCCTGACCCTAATTCTTGATGCTGTTATAGGGCGCTAAATCGGAAAGTCCCGTGAAGCATTATGTGCCAGAGCGGATAATTCGATCGACCAATCGTTGCGATAATAATCTGCGAGCTGCATTCATCACATAGGTTGGAATGGTCACAGGATAATGTGGTTTTGGTGATTTTGAATTCAATGCGTGGTCCAGCCTTTTGTAAACTGCGTCCGGCTGAACCGTGTATCGGCCTACCGATGATTTTCCGGTTCCGTTCAAACGTGCGAGCTCGCCTTCGTAGGTTTTCTGGTTTGCGGAATTTTCGATATCAATATTTGCCAAAAATTTCTCCAACGCATTATTGGAAAACCGCGTTGCTACTGGACCTGGTTCAATTAGAGAAACGAATATGCCAGTGCCGTGTAATTCTACCCGCATGGTAGAAGCAAGACCTTCAAGCGCGTATTTGGAGGCATTATACGCCCCGCGCCACGGGGCAGGTATCCAGCCCAGAATGGAAGAGCAATGAACAATCCGGCCATGACCTTGCTTGCGCATCACAGGCACCACAAGATTGGTCAGTTCATGCCAGCCAAAAAAGTTTGCCTCAAATTGCTCGCGCAGAACATCGGTGGGTAGGTCTTCTACGGCACCTGGTTGGCCATATGCACCATTGTTGAACAATGCGTCGAGCGTGCCTCCGGTTTTTTCCATCACGGACTGGAATGTCGTGCGGATGGAATGGGTATCTGTGTAGTCCAGATGGTAGGCGGATACACCCATTGCTTGAAGGCGAGCGATATCATCGGGCGTTCTGGCCGTTGCGTGCACATCCCATCCATCGCGCTTTAACAGTTCAGCGCACTTCCAGCCAATGCCGCTTGAGCAGCCAGTTATTAATATTGTCTTCACAAAATGCCTCGAGTCTTTTCAATTCATTTTATAGAGCCTTAGTGAATTTCAGTTACTATGTCTCTTAGTCAACGAAATTATTTTGGGTGTAACTATGCTTTGGGAAATGTCTGGAAATGATCTGCTGATCAGTTTTTCATTTATGGCTTGCTTTACCTATATCACGGGCTGGTTTACGGATCGGATTTTGGAAAGCTCTGGATTTGGCCATATTGGCAATTGGCTTATCGTCCTTGTAGGCGGGTATGCTGGCATCGTTGGCATCAACATGTATGGCTATGATCTGGAATGGTTCCCGATGCTTACGCTGGCAGCTATTGCCGGGTCAGCTTTGTTCATGCTGCTTTCGCTTTGTGTGATTAAGCGCTTGGTGCATTAGCGATACTACAAAAACTTCATCCTAGAACGGGCAGTTTTGCTATTAGGTCATCGCGTGAGTACCCCGCGTCGCGCAATGCGCGGATGCTGGTGGATCGGGTGGATTTAGACAGCTTATTGCCTTGCTCGTCCATTATAAGTTGATGGTGATGATAGATCGGTGGTTCAATCTCAAGAATGGTTTGCAAAAGACGATGAACTGATGTTGCTTCATATAAATCACTGCCCCTCACGATATGCGTTACACCCTGCAAGGCATCATCCAGCACGCAACATAGGTGATAGCTGGTGGGTGTGTCTTTTCTGGAGACAATAACATCTCCCCACTCTTCTGGTTTGGCAGAAATATTGTGAGTGACGCCCGTGCGTGTTTCCTGCCAGTGCAGATTTTTTACTAACTTAAACTCTAATGCTTTTTGCATCTTCAAACGAAGGGCATAAGGTTTTCCAGATGCCATGAGTTCAGTACGTTCACTCTGGCTTAGATCACGTTCCGTTCCGGGATAGTGCGGACTGCCATCCGGGTCATGCGGCCAAGTCGCCCCATTGGTCTCAAATTCTTTAACGCGTTTTTTTATATCGCCTCGGCTTAAAACTGCCGGATAGATCAGCTCCATTTCGAACAGCGTATCAAGTGCGGTTTGGTATTCGTCAAAATGTTCAGATTGACGGCGCGGTTCCCCATCCCATTCAAAGCCTATCCATTCAAGGTCAGCCAGCATCTGCGCTTCAAGTTCAGGCGTGCAACGCACTGTGTCTATGTCTTCGATGCGCAGCAAAAGGTGGCCGTTATTTTCACGGGCATGGTGTAGGTTTAACAATGCTGAGTAGGCATGACCCAAGTGCAATTCTCCATTGGGGCTGGGTGCAAAGCGATAGACGGGAGCCGGGTTTGGTGTTGCCATTAAATGAAGCTCTGCGGATCAACATCGATTTGAAAGCGATTGCTGCCACGTGGAGGCTCTGCCTGTTTGAACCAACCGCGTAGCCAGTTTTGCAACGGGAAAGCGCGGGGCGCATGAACCAGTATCCGGAATCGGTATCGTCCTCTCACCAAAGCAAGCGGTGCTTCAGCCGGACCCAAAACCCGTACTTCTTTTGACGTTGGTGCGTTTACGCGTAAATGCCGTGCGTAGGTCTCTGCATCGCGGCGATCTTTACCTGAAATGATGATTGAGGCTAATCGCCCGAACGGAGGAAGGGATGTGCTTTGTCTTCCTGATATTTCGCGTTCGTAAAACGCTTTTGGGTCGCCCGCAATAATCGACGAGATAACAGGGTGGTCCGGCTGATAGCTTTGCAACAGACCTAGGCTTTCACCGCCAGCTCTGCCAGCGCGCCCTGTAACCTGATGAAGCAATTGGAATGTACGTTCGGCAGCCCTTGGGTCGCCATTGGCAAGTCCTAAATCAGCATCCACCACGCCGACCAATGTCATCAACGGGAAGTTATGACCTTTTGCCACCAATTGCGTGCCAATGATGATGTCTGCTTCACCCTTGGCAACTGCATCCAGTTCCATCCGCATCCGCTTCATGCCGCCTGCCATATCAGACGACAGCACAATCGTACGTGCATCAGGAAAGGCCTCCACCACTTCTTCTGCTAACCTTTCGACGCCCGGTCCGCAGGCCACCAGATGATCCAATGTCCCGCAATTTGAACATGCCTCTGGCGTGGGTTGGCTGTCACCACAATGATGGCATTGCAGAATATTTCTAAAGCGATGTTCAACCAGCCATGCCGAGCAATTTTTGCACTCAAAGCGATGGCCGCATACCCGACACAAGGTAAGGGGCGCATAGCCACGACGGTTTAAGAACAATAATACCTGTTCTTCACGTCCCAAGGTTTCGCCCATTGTCTTTAACAATTCAGGCGATAAGAACTTGCCGCGTGCGGGGGGCGTTTTGCGCAAGTCGATGGATTTCAGGTTTGGTAAGACGGCATCGCCATAGCGGTTTTCCAGTACCACGTGCTTATAGCGGCCCAGCTGGCAGTTAACCTGTGATTCGATGGATGGCGTAGCCGAGCATAAAATAACCGGACATTTTTCGTGCTGGCCACGAACGACTGCCATGTCACGGGCATTATAAAAAACACGGTCTTCTTGCTTATAGGCAAGATCGTGTTCCTCATCGACGATGATAAGGCCAAGATTGTTGAACGGCAAAAAGAGCGAAGATCGCGCACCTGCTACGATTTGTAATTGACCTGTTGCAATCTGCCGCCATGTTTTTTCCCTCGCTCTGGGGGCAAGTTCTGAATGCCATTCTGCGGGGCGTGCGCCAAATCTTTGTTCAAACCGTTCTAAGAAGGAAGATGTCAGTGCTATTTCAGGAAGCATCACTAGCGCTTGTTTACCTTGCCGGAAACACTCCGCCAATGCTTCGGCATATACTTCTGTTTTACCAGAACCCGTTACCCCTTCGAGAACACAGACTTCGGGTTCATCTGCCCGCATCAATTGCGTGAGTTCGTCCGCCGCTAATTGCTGACTTCGAGAAAGCTTGATGGAAGAATAGGTTGGGTCAGGTTTTGCCTGAAGGGGTTGGGGAGGCAGGATCACAGGCGTTAGGACGTCTTGTTTTGTCAAACCGTCTACCACAGAAGCTGTTACTCCTGCTGCATGGGCAAGGCCTGATTTGGTCCAATGCAGCCCATGATCAGAAAATTCCAATACGGATTTTCTGGCCGGTGTAATCCGGTCTGGTGTTTTTCCTGTGAACGATAATCCGTTAATAGGCGGTTCTGGATCCAATGCGGCGGGTACCCGCAATACCATTTTCAACACCATGCCGGGTGGAGACACCGTATAGCCTGCCACCCATTCGATGAAACGCCGTAGGGTTTCGGGCATGGGTGGGCAATCAAATTTCTCTATGACCGAGCGGAGTTTTTTCGGATCAACTGTGTTGGAAGCTGCCTCCCAAACAACGGCTGCGACTTCGCGACTGCCCAAGGGAACTTTCACATAATCACCGGGTGCAAGATGCACACCGTCAGGCACTGCATAGCTGTAAGGGCCATCAGTCGGGATAGGGAGTAAAACGGATACGGTCGGAGCTTCAGACAAATTTCGGTTTCATTTCGGGATCAAACTGCTTATGGAATAAGCCCAAATCAGCTTCAAAAAAAGGGCAGAAGCGTTATGAAATTTTTTGTTGATACCGCAGATGTGGATGAAATTCGTGAAATGGCCGATACGGGCCTGCTTGACGGAGTGACCACAAACCCCTCGCTGATCCTAAAATCAGGCCGTGATATCATGGAAGTTACCCGTGAGATTTGCGGTATTGTTGAGGGTCCGGTATCTGCTGAAGTAACCGCGATGGATTACGACGGTATGATGAAAGAGGCCGCTGTCTTGGCGGATATTGCAGATAATGTCTGCATTAAGCTACCGCTTACTATGGATGGTTTGAAAGCCTGTAAGGCACTTACGGGTCAAGGCCATCAGACGAATGTCACGCTTTGCTTTTCTGCAACACAGGCGCTTCTAGCTGCCAAAGCGGGTGCTACATTTATCTCGCCGTTTATTGGACGACTGGATGATATGGGCATTGATGGGATGGAACTGATTGAAGATATCCGCACGATTTATGATAATTACGGGTTTGAAACCGAAATTCTTGCTGCATCAATTCGTACGATCAATCATGTAAAAGAATCGGCCCTTGCAGGTGCTGATGTTGCAACCATTCCTCCGTCAACCTTGAAATCTTTGGTGAAGCATCCGCTTACCGATAAGGGTTTGGATGCGTTTATGGCAGATTGGGCAAAAACCGGTCAGCAAATCGGGTAAGCTTTCCATAACCCCCGTGTCCTATGATGTTGGGTATGCAAAACGCAAAAGAAGACTTTTTAGTGTATTGCTCGTATGAGCTAGCGCAGGAAAAGCAGCAATGGCTTTCCTGGCTTGAAGATGTGCGGCGTGTCTCTGGGAAAACTCTGGATGCGTATGAACGCGATGTGCGTCAATTCTTGCAGTATATTACTGGTTACGTGGCACATCCCGCCAAGCTTGCGGATATTGCCGAGTTAAAACCCATGCAGATGCGTGGATTTCTTGCCCGCCGCAGGGAAGCGGGAGCGGAAGCGCGAACCCTAGGCCGTGGACTTGCTGGCATTCGCTCTTTTGTTCGCTTCCTTGAGAAAAAGGGATTAGCAAATTCATCTGGTTTAGCTGCAACGCGATCTCCCAAACAACCCAAGACATTGCCCAAACCACTGTCAGCGTCACAGGCAATTCAGGTGTCAGACGCAGCCGAACATTTGTCTGAAACCCCATGGATTGCAGCGCGTGATGCAGCAGTGATGATGTTACTATACGGCTGTGGCTTGCGGATTTCTGAAGCTTTAGCGCTTACTTCCAATGACCTTAAATCTGCTCGCAGTGGCAGTATTCGCGTTACGGGTAAGGGGGGTGTCACACGGCTCGTTCCGGTTTTGCCACAAATTGTTGAAGCGATCTCGACCTATCAAGAACTCATGCCATTCGTCTTGAAAAGTGAAGAGCCTGTTTTTCGCGGTGAAAAAGGTGGTGTGTTAAATCCTGGCGTTGTGCAAAAGACGATGCGGGTATTGCGCTCGGCACTTGGTTTGCCTCCAACGGCAACGCCACACGCACTTCGCCATTCATTTGCGACGCATTTATTAGCGGCGGGGGGTGACTTGCGCACCATTCAGGAATTGCTGGGTCATGCCAGCCTTTCAACCACGCAAATTTATACGGCAGTGGATACATCTAAGCTACTGGATGTGTTTGAAAAGGCGCACCCCAGAGCCTGATAATCAGCCAAAATTTTACGCCTCATTAACGCTGCGTCTTAAAGGCTTTTGCAACATTACGCGTGTATGTTCTGAGCAGATTTAATTTAGGACTGCCGCTTTGAAAATTCTCGATCAATTTTTGCTCGTACTTGGGTTTGCGAAACTATCACTTCTCGTTGTGTTTTTTGCCAGCTTTGGACTGGTTGAGGCTGATCCGGTATTTGCTGACACGCAAGACAAATGCGCTGGTGTCAATCTGCTCAAACAGTTGGAAGAAGATGATCCCGCCGCCTATGCAGGTGTAATCAAAGAAGCTGATACGTTAGAAAATGCGAAGTCTATTTTCTGGAAGATATCAAAAGCGGGTGTGAAAGATTCATATTTGCTGGGCACAATGCATATGGCTGATCCCGATATTTCTGTTTTGCCAGAGGATGCGAGTACTGCGCTTGATGGATCTGAAACCGTTATTGTCGAAGCAACTGACGCGCTTGATCCAAAAAAAGCACAAGAGGCAATGGCGAAGCTTTCGCATCTGACATTGCTGCAAGAAGGTAGTTTAAGCGATCTTGTTGAAGATGATCTGGAAGATGAATTAAAGGCCGCGGTAGAAGCGCGGGGTATTCCCTACGCGTTGGCAGATCGGATGCAGCCATGGTTGATTGCAACAACGATCTCTCTCCCCATTTGTGAACTTCAACGCAAGCAGGATGGATCTCTGGTACTTGATGCTGTTCTCGCTAAACGGGCACTTGATGCCGAAAAGCCCTTGATTGGACTGGAAACGGCCCAAGAGCAGTTGGAAGCAATCGCGGGTCTTCCGGTAGAGTTTCATGTGGAATCGCTTGAGGAAACACTTGCGTCTGGTGACATTGCCAATGATATGATTTTTACGTTGAAAGAATTGTATAAATCAGGACAGATTGGCTACGTCTTTCCGCTGATGAAAGCGGTATTGCCAAAGTCTGGTAACAGCAGTGGTGCTGCACAATTTCAGGAAGCTTTGATTGAAAAACGTAATGTGACAATGGCAGAGCGCCTTGCGTCACACCTTGAAAAAGGAAATGCGTTTGTAGCGGTTGGTGCGCTTCACTTACCCGGTGAAACAGGTCTTGTTACGTTACTTCGCGGCCAGGGATATACGGTTGAAACGCTGCGATAGATAAATACCATCAAGCCCGTAATGGGTTTTATTTACGTGGACGCAATCTTTTCTCTTGATCGTCCTTCATAAATGTCCATCTTGCACGAATGAAAACCATTCGTCCTATATATGCTTCGCGCAAACTCTTTGTATTTCTTGCTTCATGCCTTTTGGTCTTGTCTCTACTAATTGTAGACACACGATTTGGCACTGTTTTTGCGCAAGAGCAGGTAACTCAACAGTCTGAAAACAGCGGAGCACCAGCCAAGCCTGAAGTAACAGACCCTGAAAGTTGGAAGGCTGTTCTTGATTCGATTGAACGTGCGCTTGGCCGCGAGGGCTTAGGCGATCAAGACCTTGATAAACTTTTGCAAGATGCGGGTCGCGTATCAAGGCAAGCGGGCGAGCAAATCGCAACCGAGCAAAAAGATCTCGACCTGCTCAAACAGCGCGTTGACGGGTTAGGGCCAGCACCTAAAGACAATGAACCTCCTGAATCACCTGAAGCACAAAAGCAGAGAGAAACGATAGGTGAGCAATTTGCGGCACAAGATGCCAGAATTAAAAAAGCATCCGATGTTCAGATCCGTGCGCAGCAACTCAGTGAAACGATTTCGGAACGCCGTCATGACCGGTTTTTCCGTGAAATAAGCGTCCGTGCACCAGACCTTCTGACACCTACATTTTGGGATAAGTTCACGTCCGGGTTTAAGGGATTTTGGCGTAGTATTTATTTGCTGGTCAGTGATTCAGCCAGCATTTTTGCGAAGTCTCTTTCGAGTGCTCCATACAAATTATTCGTATTATTGTTTGCTATTCCTTTAGCCGCATTACTGTATTTGCGGGCTACAAAAATATTGGGCTGGGTGAGAACTCAAATTCCGGAACATTCTGACAATAGGGCCGTTGAAGGTTTTGTCTTTTATCTGAGCAACGGAGTGCTTCCGGCTATTCTCTTGTTTGCAATCCATAGCGTCTTGTCACGGTTGGAATTACTGACCGCGCGGTTGGATGAATTCCTGTTTGCTTTGATAATGTCTGTCAGTTTCCTGTTTGTCATTCGCGCTGTCATTCGGGTTGTGATTGCGCCTTATGAGCCTGAGCGCCGGATAGCAGGAATTTCCAATATTGCTGCTAAGAATATCTACCGGATTGGCACTATCGGATTGATTACAGCACTCGGTGTGTTTTTGTTGAACCGTCTTGCTGTCATTTTTGTTTTGCCGCTCGAGGTAAAGATCGGTTTAAGTTTCATATTCTGCGTTATAATAGGTGGCACAGCACTTTGGTTATCATATCTGTACCGTCGCGATTATCTGACTGAGAAAAAGGCTGTTGGATCGATCTCGCTGCCGCGGTTCTGGCGCGCATTTACTATCGTTCTGTGGTTTGTTGGCGCGCTTATTTTGATATCCGCTTTAGCAGGCTATATCGCCTTTTCTGAATTTATCAGCCAGCAATTGGTATTTGGCATTGTCGTCGTTTTAACTGCCTGGCTTTTGCTACGGTTTGTCGACTTTCTATTCCTACACATGCCTGCAGAAAACTATGTCGGGGAAGATACGGAAGAAAGTGCGATCATGGGGGCAAATGGCCAGATCGCAATTCTTACCGCCGGCATTTCAAAACTTCTCATTTATGTGGGCGCCTTTGCTTCGCTCATGTTGCCATGGGGATATCGAACCAGCGATTTCTTCCAGATTTTTGAACAGTTCTTCTTCGGGTTTGAGGTGGGTGGACTGAGCATATCAATTTACACGGTGCTATTGGCAATTGCGCTGTTCTTTATCGGTTATACCGTGACGGTGGGACTGAAAAACTGGCTGAACGACAAGCTGCTGCCAACAACATCGCTTGATATCGGTATCAGTAATTCCATCTCCACGGTCTTTGGCTATATCGGTGTTATCATTGCTGCAATGCTTGCGGTCAGTGCAGCGGGATTTGATCTTTCCAATCTTGCAATTGTTGCGGGTGCCTTGTCGGTTGGTGTTGGTTTTGGTCTTCAGAGTATCGTCAATAATTTTGTATCAGGGCTTATTCTACTTGCCGAGCGTCCGATTAAGGCAGGTGACTGGATCGAGACTTCTGGTGGTTCCGGTTATGTGAGGAAAATCTCTGTGCGGTCTACAGAGATTGAGACCTTTGATCGTGCTACTGTGATTGTTCCCAACTCCAGTTTGATCACGGATAATGTGACCAACTGGACGCATGGTAATAAAACCGGACGCATTATCATTCCGGTGGGTGTGGCTTATGACAGTGATCCTGAACAGGTAAAAGAGTTGCTCCTAGAATGTGCCAAGCAGCATAAACTGGTTCTTGGTCGTCCGGCACCTGCGGTGTTCTTTATGGATTTTGGTGCAAGTTCGCTTGATTTTGAATTGCGGTGTTTCTTATCAGATATCAATTACGGCCTGACCGTCAAAAGTGACATCAGGTTCATGGTGTTGAAAGCGCTCCAAGACGCGGATATCTCAATTCCGTTCCCGCATCGCGAATTACTGATTAAAACGGAAAATGGTGAGGAGCCTCTTTTGGCCAAGCCTGCACCACCAGCTCGCAAATCACGTGCAAAGGGCAAAGACTAGAGCGTGTCTGTCTTGGATTGCATCGATTTGATGGGTTGGATTTTTGAT
>CAZEPF010000101.1:0-10477 GCA_964514045.1 uncultured Rhizobiaceae bacterium
GCACAAACGCCACGGCGTTCAAACGGTTCAATCCAAGCCAGATACGCTCTAGCAGTTATCTTGTAGTGCCATTACAGGCCGCGTATGCGTAGGCTGGTGATGCGGTTCTTCTCGCGTTTTAGAATAACAAACCGCTTTCCGTAAAACGTAAAGGTTTGCTTTTCTTCCGGGATCATCTGTGCGGCATGAATGACAAGTCCAGCAACCGTTGTTGCTTCTTCATCTGGCAAATCCCAATCGAGTGCGCGGTTTAAATCCCGGATTGGGATTGCACCATCAATAATCCATGACCCGTCTGCCTGAGGTGCGACGCCCGAAATCTCGGTGTCGTGCTCATCAGCAATATCGCCAACAATCTCTTCGAGAATATCTTCCAGCGTTACCATGCCTTCCACTTCGCCATACTCATCAACAACAAGCGCGATATGTGCTTTCTTTCGCAGGAACGCGTTAAGTTGGTCCTGTAGCGTTGTTGTTTCCGGTACAAACCATGGTTTTGTTGAAATGCGTTTGAAGTCGATTTCAGCGGCTGTCTTTTTCTTGCCGGCAAGAGCACGTAAAACATCTTTGGAGTGTATGACGCCTACTATGTTGTCATTGTCACCCTGCCAAAGCGGAATACGTGTGTAGGGGCTTTCCAAGATCTGTTTGACGATTTGCTCGTTTGGATCGTTCAGATTGATGGTTTCCATCTTGGTGCGATGGATCATAACGTCAGAGATTTCCAACTCGTGAAGGTCCAGAATGCCGCCCAAGCGATCGCGGTCGTCTTTCACCATGGACCCGTCTTTATGAAGCACTTCCACGGCACCGCGTAATTCTTCATGGGCGGAGAGCAGAGATTCGCCTTCAATTTGCACACCAATAAACCGCAGGATTGCTCTTACAATGCTGCCAACGGTTCGCGCAAAGGGTGACAATACCCAAACAATCACGCGGATAAAGGGCGATACGACAATTGCAAATCTATCAGAGTGAGCAAGTGCTACAGATTTTGGCAAGACTTCCGCAAAGATCACAACCAGAATAGTCATCACAAATGTTGCAACGACAACGCCTGCTTCGCCAAACATGTTGAGGAAAAAACTGGTTGCGAGCGCTGAGGCCAGAATGTTTACGATATTGTTGCCGATCAGCAATGTGCCGATCAATTGATCTTGTCGTTCAAGCAGTCGCGTTACATATCCAGCGCGTATGTCGCCGTTTTTCTCTAACTGGTGCATCCGTGCCCGTGAGGCAGCGGTGAGCGCTGTCTCCGAACCTGAGAAAAAGGCAGAACAGAAAATCAGAATGATAATTGCGAATAGCAAAAGCCAGATGGCGGTAGTCATTGGGTTAGTTGATCCTTGAGAAAGGCTTCTACTTCAGAAGGGGGTACATCATCGGCAATATAGGATTGTCCGATGCCTTTTGTAAGAATGAAGGTGAGGGCGCCGCGTTTAACTTTTTTGTCCTGAGCAATAAACTTCATCAAAGTCTCGGTTGTGGGCAGATCGCCGGGGATATCCTGAATTGTAGTTGGCAGTCCCACGGCTTTCAAATGGGCTTCTACTCTTGTCACATCGTTAATGGAGCAATGGTTCAGTCGATTGGAAAACTGGTGCGCCAGCATCATGCCGATGGCAACGCCTTCCCCGTGTACAAGACGTGCGCCATCATAGTGTGTATAGCCTTCCAGCGCATGGCCAAATGTATGACCGAGATTGAGAAGCGCACGCTTTCCCTGTTCGGTTTCGTCGGCTGCAACGACTTCCGCTTTAGCCTGACACGATTGTGCAATCGCCTGAGCAAGAGCAGGGCCATGGTTGAAAATTTCGCCGTGGCTGGTTTCCAGAAATTTGAAGAAATCCGGATATTCAATCAACCCGTATTTAATCACTTCTGCATAGCCTGCGCGGAACTCGCGGGTGGAAAGGGTCTTTAGTACATCCAGATCAATGATTACTTCTGAAGGTTGATAAAAAGCACCTACGAGATTCTTGCCATGACTGGAATTTATGCCTGTTTTGCCGCCCACGGAAGAATCTACCTGAGCCAGCAAAGATGTCGGAATTTGTATAAAGCGCATTCCGCGCCTAGCAATGGATGCGGCAAAACCTGCTAAATCACCAATGACACCGCCGCCGAATGCCAGAACGAGATCTGAACGCTCGAAACGATGTTCCAGAATTTTGTCTGTCACGGTTTGTAAGGTGGCCCAGTTTTTAGATGCTTCGCCAGCGGGCACTTCTATCGTGTCATGGGAAATATTTGCTTCATGAAGAATGGAGCGTAAGCGCTCCCCATGTTCGCGATTTACGTTCGTGTCTGTGATGATGGAACAACGGCAGTCGGGGGATAGTTTTGCTATTTTCTGGGGCAGCGATGCCAGTACGCCTGCGCCAATAGTGATGTCATAGGAGCGCTCACCAAGGCTAACCGGAACTATTGTATTGGCAGGGATACTCATTGAATTTCCATTGTTGATTGTTCCGCCAGATGTTGATCAATCGCACGAATAAGTACATCTCTCATTTCGCTTTTGGTGCCAGGCACGGATTGAACATGCAATTCTGCTTTTGCGTAAATCGGTTCACGCTTTGCCATGAGATCACTCAGGGTCTGTTTGGGGTTGTCAGTTGCAAGCAGTGGGCGCTTTCCAGGCTTGCGCATGACGCGTTCGAACAGAATGTCGATATCAGCCTGTATCCAGATGGAGAGCCCTTCGTGAACAATGTTGTTTCTTGTTTTTTCGTTGATAAACGCGCCGCCACCCAGGGCGATTATTCTTGTGCCTTCGCCTAACAAGCGTTCGATTACGCGTTCTTCCAGTCTGCGAAATTCCGGCTCGCCAAAGTCTTCAAAGATTTCAGCAATACTGCGGCCTGCCGCAGCTTCTATCTCGGTATCTGCATCTACAAATTCTATGCCAAGCGTTGTTGCCAGCATTTTTCCGATTGCAGATTTGCCGCAACCCATCATCCCAACCAGAACAATGCTTTGCTTGTCTAGTCGGTTCAAGATTCTCTGGGCTCTTACGCGGTGGCGTTTATTCATCGGTTCATTGGTATTTATAGTTATCTTTGGCGATACCCTTACCCTTATCGCAGCAAAATCGCGAGTGTTGATTCATACTGTCTATTGAAAATGGTTGCCTTGGCCCTTTAGTTTTACGATAAAGAGTAAGTTGAGTGCGGGGAAGTTTTAGATCAATGCCTAGTCTGTTTCGGTTTTTGTTTATTTTGGCAATTCTTGGTGGCATTGGCTATGGTAGCTTGATTGCGCTTACGCTGTTTGTTGAACCTAAAGAGCGCGAAATGACCGTCAAGATACCCGCAAAGCGGCTGAATCCGCAGTAAGGCTATTGGTGCAGGTTTGATCGAAACGCATCTGCTAGAATCGTTTCTGGAAATGATGAGCGCTGAACGCGGTGCTTCAAAAAATACACTTCAATCCTATCAACGTGATTTAATACTGTATGGCGAAACGCTTTCAGAGGCCTCTTGTACTTTCCTGAAGGCTGATACGAATTATGTTGAACGCCATGTATCCAGCCTTTCAGCCTCCGGTATGTCAGCTTCAACCCAAGCAAGGCATTTATCGGCCATTCGTCAATTTCATAAGTTTTTGTTTGCCGAAGGTATTCGCGCAGATGATCCAACGACGACAGTTGATTCACCCAAGGCCGGTCGGGCACTCCCCAAAGTATTGAGTGTCGAGGAAGTAGATCGTTTGATCGGCACGGCCCAAGACAAAGCCAATCAAACCGGGGTTAGCACGTCTGTAAGTCTTCGCGCGTCGCGGCTTTATTGTTTGCTTGAGCTTTTATATGCGACGGGGCTGCGTGTGAGTGAGTTGGTAAGCCTGCCTGCATCCTGTGCGCTTGAAAAGGGTCGGTTTATTTCGGTTATTGGTAAGGGCAATAAGGAGCGTATTGTTCCTTTAACGGACCAGGCAAAGTCGGCCATTAGCGTTTATGTGGATAAGCGCAAGAGTACATCAAACGCGGTTGAGAGCGTTTTCTTGTTTCCTGCAAATTCGCAGGAAGGACATTTTACGCGTCAGGCTTTTGGGCGAGAGTTAAAAGACCTTGCGATTGCAGCAGGCTTAATGCCGTCCAGTGTATCGCCCCATGTTTTGCGCCATGCTTTTGCCAGTCATTTATTGCAGAACGGAGCTGATTTGCGCTCGGTACAACAATTGCTCGGGCATTCAGATATTTCTACCACTCAAATTTACACGCATGTTTTGGATGAGAGGTTACGCCAGCTTGTGGCAGAGCATCATCCTTTGGGTAAAATTTAATATCGGTAAATCGAATATTAAATATCTATAATTTTCGTTTTTCAAATAGATTGTGATGTGGCACTTACCTTTCAGGCGCTTGTTGAAGCTCGCTTAACCCCCAGCCTAAGTGGGTGATAGGCAAGCGCCATAATTATCCGTAGGGGCGTTACGGAATAAGGGGCACGTTTAGTGAACCAGATGCTCGATCCTTTTAGCCAGCCAGCTTGGATCGGTATCTACGGGAAGGGATGGTTTTCATTCCTTCCCGTTTTATTTTGTAGTGGTATTTGATCCTTACACAGATGTTTCAATGCGTAGGAGAGAAGATGCAAGTTCTTGCAAAATCCTTGACTTTGAAAGGTCTAATGGCCAGTGTGCGCTCGACTTCGGCAAGTGCCGTGAACCGACAAAAAACCCACTCAGAAATCACCTTTTATGCCAAACTATCTTGAATTTGAAAAACCTGTTGCAGAGCTTGAAGGCCAAATCCACGAGCTTCGTAGTGTTGGCAAAAACGATAGCGCTGTTGACCTTAGTGAAGATATTAAACGTCTTGAAGCCAAGTCCACGGATATTCTGAAAAACCTCTATTCAAAACTTAGCCCTTGGCAGAAGACTCAAGTTGCACGCCATCCTGAGCGGCCGCATTTTATTGATTATCAAAAAGCGATGATTACTGATTTTACGCCATTGGCGGGTGATCGTTATTTTGGTGAAGATCATGCGGTGTTTGCAGGGCTTGGGCGTTTTGAAGGCCAGTCCGTAGCAATTGTGGGTCAGGAAAAGGGTAAAGATACACAAACCCGGCTGAAACATAATTTTGGCATGGCGAGGCCTGAAGGATATCGCAAGGCTATCCGTGTGATGGACCTTGCAGAACGTTACAATATTCCTGTTCTTTCGCTTGTTGATACAGCTGGTGCTTATCCGGGCATGGGTGCGGAAGCACGTGGACAGGCCGAAGCGATTGCACGTTCTACAGAACGATGTCTCAATCTGACCGTGCCGATGATCTCTGTTATTATTGGTGAAGGCGGTTCTGGTGGTGCGATTGCGATTGCATCAGCCAACCGTGTCTACATGCTGGAGCATTCGGTTTACAGTGTGATTTCACCGGAAGCGGGTGCTTCTATTTTATGGCGTGATCCAAGTCGTGCGGAAGATATTGCCACGACCATGAAGATTACCGCCCAAGACTTGCATCGCATGAACATTATTGACGGAATTATTCCCGAGCCTCTCGGTGGTGCTCATCGTGATCATGAGGCAGCGTTTGCTGAAGCAAGTTCACAGATATCGACTGCTCTGGCTGAATTGCGTCCAATGGACCGTGGAATGCTAAAAACCGAGCGTCATCAGAAATTTCTTGAAATGGGCCGTAACCTCGCCTGATTTTCGCCGTGGTTTACCGCCAATTCATTCCCGCTGGCTGTTTCTAACAATCTCGTGACCTTTGTTGGTAACCTGTTGTCAACTGCTGTGAATTAAATACAGTCGCAACGAATTTAATGTTTAACCATGACGGAATCCGGTTTGGCCTTTCGAGCATCAAAAACTATCGCGGTAGTATTTGCTGGAACTCTACTTGCAGCCTGTAATGGTGTGCTTGATAGCAGTGTGCCAAAGCACGAACGGGAAATCCCAGAATACCTCACCAAAAAAATGAAGACGAAGGGTATGAGTGCCACTGCGCCTATTCTTCTTCGGATTTTTAAACAGGAAAATACGCTCGAAGTTTGGAAGCAGGATCATACCAAGCGTTATGCTTTGCTGAATAGTTACGAGATTTGTAAATGGTCAGGAAAAGTTGGCCCGAAGCTTAAAGAAGGTGACCGACAGGCGCCGGAAGGGTTTTATCATGTCACTCCGGCATTGATGAACCCGAATTCCAGTTACCATCTTTCGTTTAATATGGGTTTCCCAAATAAGTATGATCGAGCGAATGACCGTACGGGTTCCTATTTGATGATACACGGTGCGTGTTCGTCGGCTGGCTGTTATTCAATGACCGATGAATATGTGGAAGAGATTTACGCTCTTGCGCGCGAGGCTTTCAAAGGTGGTCAAAAAGCATTTCAAATTCAGGCCTACCCGTTTCGTATGACGCCGGAAAATCTGGCAAAGAATACAGGCGATAATGATTTTGAGTTTTGGAAAATGCTCAAAGAGGGCAATGACCATTTTGAGGTGACGCGCAAACAGCCCAAAGTGAATGTGTGCGAAAAACGATATGTGTTTAACCGATGGGCAGATGAGGGTGAGGATTTCTCTTCCCGTGCTATTTGCCCGCCAACAAAAATGCCTCGTAGTCTCGCGCTTGCTTTCAATGAAAAGCAAAACAAAGACCAAAGCGTTTTTGACAAAATTCTGAAACGCAATTCTGAAAGCCCGTTTGTGAAGCCTGAGGACAGGCCTGTATTGGCATCTATGTCGATTAAGGCTTCTGCCACCCAAGGTCCGATTGGCATTCTTGAGCCAAAGCCTGTTGCTGTTACAGTTTCAGAACCTGCATCAGTTTCGCCTGATGCTTCTGCTGTTGGTGAAGCGCAAGCCAGCTCAACGCCAGAAACACCTGTAACAACGCAGGATGCTAATCCGATCAGTTCTGAGGTTTCTTCCAATACGGATGGTCAAGCAACGCCAGAAACTGTGACCACCACAGTCAAACAGATTGCCGTGCCAAAGCCTGCTGTTCGCGTTGAACCTCAATCATAAAGCCTATCCAATAATTTTTTAGTATCAATTCCGCCTGTATTTGCTGCAAGCTTCGCAAATGCATTCACCTTTATGAGTCTTGTTAATTTCTGAATTAATAAGTCGAATAGAGGAAAATTATGATGGCGAAGAACCCTTATGAAACCCAAAGCCCGATGAGTTTTTGGTCAACAGGGGTAAGGGCGCCATTAGATCAGGGTCTTGATCTGAGCATCGCGCCGTCATTGTCAAAAGTCTCCAAAGACATGGCAATATGTTCTGCCGGATCGTGTTTTGCACAATATGTTGGAAGTGAATTTAGCGAGCGCGGATTTAATTATCTCAAGTCTGACTTTTCTGGCCATCGTATTGAAAGCTTTGGCGTTGGGAATGTCTATACAACAACCCAAATGCGCCAATGGATTGATTTTGCATTGGGTAATAGAGCGTGGTCGGACCTATCCACATATGAAGGCAGTGACGGATTTTATGACTATCTGCTCCCGCATCTGCCAAGCCTTTCATCCCGTGATCAGATTGAACAGCGTCGACAATCCCTAGGGCAGGAGATTTTGTGTCACCTGACATCTGCCGGGCTGTTTGTGTTTACCCTGGGGTTGACCGAGACTTGGCGCAATGATGATCAGGATGTGTATCCAACCTGCCCAGGGACTATTGTTGGGGAGTTTAACGCAGATGCGCATTTCTTTGAGAACATGCAAGTGCAGAATGTGGTGGATGATTTAGAGGCGATTGAACGTCTTTTGCGAAAGATCAATCCCGAGCTGAAACTTTTACTTACCGTTTCGCCCGTACCTCTCACTGCTACAGCCACAAGCGAGCATGTTATAACTGCGACAACCCGATCTAAATCGATACTGCGTGCCGCTGTTAGTGAATATGTCGATGGGTCAAAAATTACTGATTATTTCCCATCCTATGAATTGGTCACCCACAATACGGTTGGTGATTGGCGGTTTGACGAGAACTTACGCAGCATATCCAAGAAGGGTGTGGATTTTGTCATGGCGCATGCTTTTGGCAGAAAACCTCAAACTAATTCCAAGCCAGCTAGTGCCCAGAATAACGACACTGTGCCGGTTTGTATGGCGGAGCAGGATGAAACCCATTGTGAAGAGGAAATGCTTGAAGCCTTTAACCGATCCCAGATGATGACAAAGAGTTCCAGCGAAATATTTCTGATTGGCGATTCTCATTTTGGCAAAATAGCCAGTGCGATGGAGACGCTTCAAATTCCGTATCATGGCGGCATGATCATGAATGGTAGCGGGTTTTCTGATGGTAAGTTTGAATTATGTGATCGGAAAATATTCAAACCTACTGAAACTCCTGAGGCTCTCCAGATCTGGAACAAGCTTTTTGATGTGCTAGAACAGAATGGAACCGACAATCTGATTTACACGAATATCGGCTTTCAAACGCACCGCACGATTTCGCAGATTGCAAATCATTATCAATCCATGTTGCTGACACAAACCATGATTGCAGATTATTTTAGCGAAGTTTTTCACAAACAGCGCGATGTTTTGAACCGGATGAAACAATATGGAAAAGTGATCTTGGTTGAAGACCCCAATTTGTATTCATTCATTGGGGGTAATCGAACAGATACAATTGTCTGTACCAATTATAATTTTGATATTTACTGCCAGTTTATGCGGAACCTAGCGCAAGAAAATGACTGGGAATATTTTAAACCGGGCGAAGATGTTTTGTGTTCGATTCTCAAAGATACAAAGAGCATAAGCGCTGCATTTTCAGATGATACGTTCCACGGATCGGATCTCTACTATCGTAAGCTTGCAGAGGTACTAATAGCTAACAAGCCATCCCGAATGGGCAGCGATTTGGCACAAAAAGCTGCCTAGTCACTTCAGGGCCGATTAGGCGAACCGACCATGACAATGCTTGTATTTAAGGCCTGATCCACATGGGCAAAGCTGGTTACGGCCAACACGGCCCCAGCTTGCAATCGTTGCTTCATCAACTTCTGGAATAGGTCCGCCGTTTGCATCAAGCTGCGCTGACTGCTCGTACATTTCAGGCATTTCCTGCTCTGGCATATCCTCAGGATTAACGATCTCAACGCGCATCATCTGTGATGTTACGCCTTGGCGAAGATTGGCAAGAAGCGTTTCGAAAAGTTCGAAACTTTCAGACTTATATTCCTGTAGCGGATCGCGCTGCGCATAGCCACGGAACCCGACCACTGAACGAAGATGGTCCAGATTGACCAGATGCTCACGCCAAAGATTATCGAGGGTTTCCAGAGTGATACGCTTTTCAAGGAAATCGTTGATTTCCTCTCCAAAGCGTTCTTTGCGTTCTTCTGCGAGCTTGTTTGATGCTTCCGTGATGCGGTCAATCAATTGCTCTTCATCAATTCCATCTTCGGCTGCCCATTCTACGATTGGCAGGTCTAGGGCAAGCATTTGGAATACGTCCTGTTGAAGGTTTTCTGTGTCCCATTGTTCTGGATAGGCTTTTTCAGGAATGCGTTGAGCCACAAGATCATCAATCAATTCAAGGCGCATGTCTGTGATGGTTTCAGACAGGCCTTCGCCATTCATCAATTCCTTGCGCTGGTCGAAGATCACCTTACGCTGGTCGTTCATTACATCGTCGAACTTGAGAAGGTTTTTACGAATGTCGAAGTTTCGTGCTTCAACCTTCTTCTGTGCCCGTTCAAGCGCTTTGTTGATCCAAGGGTGAACAATGGCTTCATCTTCTTGAAGGCCAAGTTTTTTCAACATGCCATCCATGCGTTCAGAGCCAAAGATGCGCATCAGATCATCCTGCAAGGACAGGAAGAATTTGGAATTACCCGGATCACCCTGACGACCGGAACGGCCTCGTAGCTGGTTATCAATCCGGCGGCTTTCATGGCGTTCTGTGCCGATTACATACAGGCCACCAGCAGCTTTTGCTTCTTCTTTCAGTTTGTCGATATCAGCGCGGATTTTTTCTTCCAGCTTTTTGCGCTTTGCGGGAGTTGTACCCTCTGGAATTTCTACTTCGCAGCGCATATCAAAATTGCCGCCAAGCTGAATGTCTGTTCCACGACCCGCCATGTTGGTTGCGATGGTCACCGCGCCGGGCACGCCAGCCGCTGCAACGATCTGCGCCTCACGTTCGTGGTGACGAGCATTGAGAACTTCAAAATCTTTAAGACCGGATTTCTTCAACATCTCTGCGAGGTATTCAGATTTTTCAATCGAAGTTGTCCCCACAAGAATAGGCTGTTTGCGCTCACGGCATTCGTTGATCAGAACTGTGATTGCGCGGTATTTTTCTTCGAACGTCCTGTAAACCTCATCATCATCGTCGATGCGTTTGACGGGAAGGTTTGTTGGTACGTCAATGACGTTCAGCCCGTAAATATTGCCAAACTCTTCTGCCTCGGTCATGGCGGTGCCTGTCATGCCTGCAAGCTTGTCATACATGCGGAATGGATGGGCAAGCTTTATGGTTTCCTTGGCCTGACCACAGGCGTGAT
>CAZEPF010000102.1:0-2213 GCA_964514045.1 uncultured Rhizobiaceae bacterium
AATCAAAAATCCAACCCATCAAATCGATGCAATCCAAGACAGACACGCTCTAAGATCACCAAACCTGTGAACGCCTGTCTCCTGCCCTTGTAATTATGGGAGCGGAGTAGTTATCTCATCCAACACAATCACCACTACATTCAGGACGCATGGCGATGACACCGATCCATTCAAAAATGTTGATTATTGGCTCTGGCCCCGCAGGATATACCGCTGCAATTTATGGCGCACGCGCCATGCTGGAACCCACATTGGTAGCGGGTCTTGAGCAAGGTGGACAATTGATGATTACCACCGAAGTTGAGAATTACCCTGGCTATGCCGAAGCCGTGCAAGGTCCATGGATGATGGAACAAATGCTGGAACAGGCAAAAAATGTCGGCACCAATATTCAAAATGATCACATCATGGAGGTTGATTTAGACGTTCGCCCGTTCAAAGCAGTGGGAGATTCAGGTCAAGTCTATACCGGCGATACAATTGTCATCTGTACAGGCGCAAAGGCGAAATGGTTGGGCCTTCCTTCTGAACAAACCTTCATGGGATTTGGAGTTTCTGCTTGCGCAACCTGCGACGGGTTTTTCTATCGTGGTAAGGAAGTTGTTGTTGTTGGTGGCGGCAATACTGCAATTGAAGAAGCGCTTTACCTCTCCAATCTCGCGTCCAAAGTGTATCTCGTTCATCGCCGTGATGAGTTTCGCGCAGAAAAGATTTTGCAGCAACGCGTTTTTGCAAAAGAAAACATCGAAATTCTGTGGGACAGTGAAGTTGCAGAAATCACTGGTGAGCAAGGCGTACCGCCTTCTGTGACAGGCGTGAAACTACGCAATACCCGAAGCGGTGATCTCACGGATTTAAGTATTCACGGCGTGTTTGTAGCCATTGGTCATGCACCCCAAACAGAACTGTTCGAGGGCAAACTGAAAAAGAAAGACAGCGGCTATCTCTGGACAGCGCCAGATTCAACATCGACAGAAATTCCGGGTGTTTACGCAGCTGGCGACATAACAGATGATATTTATCGTCAAGCTGTCACCGCTGCTGGCATGGGCTGTATGGCAGCACTTGAGGCAGAGAAATTCCTTGCTGAACACGAAGCGATGAGCGAAGCTGCCGAATAGTGGGTATGCTGCGGGGAGGCACGCATGGATTGGGATAAACTGCGAATATTTCACGCGGTAGCGGAAGCGGGCAGTTTTACCCATGCGGGAGAGAAACTTTACCTCAGCCAATCTGCAATTTCACGTCAGATAAGCAGTCTGGAAGCAGACCTTAAGGTTCCTTTGTTTCATCGCCATGCACGCGGCCTTGTGATGACCGAACAGGGCGAAACACTCTATGCCACTGCGCATGATGTCTTACTCAAACTGGATGCAGTTCAGGCAAAACTGGTTGATTCCCGTGAGCGACCGGAAGGCAAACTGAAAGTAAACACAACAGTTGGCCTTGGCACAGGTTGGCTTACCACACGAATTCACGAGTTTTTGGAACTCTATCCAGACGTTCAACTCGAGCTATTATTGCACGATGAAGAGCTGGACTTGATTACACGTGAGGCCGATTGCGCTATCCGGCTGCAGCAACCCAAGAACCCGGACTTAATCCAGCGCAGGCTTTTCACCGTGCATCTGCATGTCTTCGCGTCACCCACATATATTAAGCGTTACGGCCAACCGGACTCTTTAGAAGAACTTGCCAATCATCGGATCATTTCATATGGCGAGAATGCGCCAAACTATCTGATCGGAGTAAACTGGTTGCTCACTGCTGGTATGGAGCACGGGGAAAAACGCGATGCCGCATTTCAGGTGAACAACCTTCGCGCACTTCGCAGGGTGTGTGAGGAAGGATCTGGCATCGCAGTGCTTCCCGATTATATCGTCGAAGATCGTCATGCTCTTGTACAATTATTTCCAGATATCGAAGTGCCGGAGTTTGATACATATTTCTGCTATCCCGGCGAAATGAAAAATTCAGCCAAGCTGATGGCGTTCAGAGATTTTCTAATCTCCAAAGCCCGTCACTGGAAATACTGATGAAAACCATCACTTTTGAAGAGGCTGATTCACGCCTTACTTGGCAAGGTGTTTCTGATGCATTGCGCGAGGGGCATCTACTATCAAAAGCAGAAATTGGTGATCTTCTGTTGCAGGTAGAACCCAACTCACTTCTCAATCGCGGCGCATGGATACCAGGCCTCGGTATGGCGCTTA
>CAZEPF010000102.1:2223-10383 GCA_964514045.1 uncultured Rhizobiaceae bacterium
AACAATAACAATCTATCCCCTGCTCTTCCTTCCATACAGGGAGGCGTATTGCTGTTTGAAGACAAGGGTGGGTCGCTTGAAGCCGTGATCGACGGCATCTTGGTCACCAAGTGGAAAACAGCAGGCGATTCTGTTCTGGGTGCAAAGTTACTGGCTAATCCAAAACCCAAGACACACCTTATGGTCGGTGCGGGCACTGTCGCCGCCTCAATTATAGATGCCTACCATGAGGTCTTCCCCAGCATTTCAAAATTCTTGATATGGAATCGCAGCCCAGAAAATGCCGAACGTTTAGCGGAAAAACTCTCCAAAAAAATCAGCGGAATAGAAGTTGTCACCGATCTGGCAGCAGCGTGCAGTCAAGCCGATATCGTGACCTCTGCAACCATGGCCGTTGAGCCATTTTTGCAGGGTGATTGGTTTGAGCCCGGAACGCACATTGATCTAATCGGCGCCTTCAAGCCAAACATGCGTGAAGCAACCGATTCACTCATTCAAAGAGCCTCGGTTTTTGTGGATTCTTTTGCCACCACTATTGGTCATATTGGGGAAATTGATATCCCGCTAACAAGCCGTATCCTTGATAAGAAAGACATAAAGGGCGACTTCTATGATATCGTTGCGAATAACGCAGGAAGAGGTTCACCGGGTGAAATTACGCTGTTTAAGAACGGCGGTGGCGCACATCTGGATCTTATGACAAGCCGTTATATCGCTGCGAACATCGTATAAAACTGCATTAAACCCACAAAATATGTTGCATATTTACAACAAAATCACCTTGTGAAGCATATTATGAGTCGTTTGGAAGTGTTTTTTGTGAAGGAGTCACCAACAAGCATTGCAGATTAACACTTCAAGCTCACAATTAGGCAGCTTGGAGATGCGGCTTGATTCTCTCCTCCCGTCAAGCGAGGTCACTGGGTAAATTGATAAACTGTTTTCAGTTGTTCAATTAATATTCTGGCCGGGCACAATGCCCGGCATTTTTTTCAAAATAATATTATTTATACAAGTTCTCGCTTTGGAGATCTGTATATAAACCTGCAACCTGCTCGCCGTACCCATTAAACATTAGCGTTGGAATGCGTTCGCCACTCTCAAGGTCACGCTCCGTTGCTTGGCTCCAACGCGGATGCGCAACTTCAGGATTCACATTTGCCCAAAAGCCATATTCTTTTGCGGCCAACTCTTCCCAGAAACTAACAGGGCGCTCTTTCGTAAAGGTGATTTTGCTAATCGATTTGATGGACTTGAAACCATATTTCCAAGGCAAGGCCAATCGAAGCGGCGCGCCCATTTGTTTGGGAACAGGTTTGCCGTAAGCCCCTGTCACCATAAAGGTCATTTCGTTCATCGCTTCTTCAATGGAAATGCCTTCAACATACGGCCACGGATACCAAAATTGCTTTTGGCCTGGTGCAATAGAATCATCCTGAAATGTTTCAAATCGCACGAATTTGGCATCAGAATTTGGTTCAACAAGTTCGATCAGCTTTGACAATTCAAAACCCGACCATGGCACCCGCATGGACCACGCTTCTACACAGCGATGACGATACAGGCGCTCTTCCAAAGGCATTTTCGCCAACAAATCATCAATGCCCAGTTGCATAGGCTTATCAACTTCGCCATCAATCGTGATTTCCCATGGCCGAAGGTTGAGAGACTGCGCGGCTGTATAGATTTGCTTATGTGAGCCAAACTCGTAGAAATTATTATACTTGGTGTTGATTGCTTCCGGCGTGATTTTACGCTCGAGCGTATATGCTTCATTACGAGGTACAGGGTAAAGACCTGCACTTGGGTCTTCATCACTCGCTAAAACCGGATTTGGCACTGAGGACGCACCTAAAGCAACGGCGCTCAATCCCAAGCCCTTCAGCAACTCACGCCGATTAAAAAAGGCACTTTCAGAGGTCGCAGTGTTCTCTGAAAGATACCATGAGGGTTTGGTAAATTGGCGCTTGAATGTCATGCCTGACCTTTATGATTTAGTAATACGTATAGTTACGCTCAAAAGATCAGAAAAGTTTCTGATCATCAAATAGATTCACCTCAAGAGATTGTTACTTGTAGTGTGAAACTCAAACTAAAACCGAATTGAAATCAAAGGCTGGATTATTCACCGAGCTTTGCAATACCCGTGCTGCTAACCGCATTGATCTCGTCTTCTGACGCGCACAATGTAGTCATGGTAGATCGCCAAGATGTTGGAGCAAGCGGAACATCACGAACGCCACACTGAGTGACACTCGCAAGATTACGAGGGATACGAACAACCGTTGACCCTTTGCGGTCACGCTCAATCAAGCTTGTTGATGTACCTGTACCAAATGACCAGCGGATACCACCCCAACCAGCAACGTAATTGTCATCACCACCTTCAAGCTCACCAAAGACGCTAAGTCCTTCCATCGGACCATCGCTGAACATGTGTTCAAAGCTGATATTCGCAACATGGCCACGGGATGTCAGGCGATGCCCAATCGAGCCTTTTGTATTGTCTGTGAAATAGTATGAGAGATCGACCTCATCTACGAAATCTGTGTAAACATGCTGGCCATATTGAACACCGGCAAAGATGTCTAAAGACCAGCGGTCATTGTAAATCGCAGCTTCAACGCCAGTGCGTCCGGCGTGTTCCGGGTCCACATAACCCCAATCACCATAAATACCCAGCATACCAATAGATGGGTCACGCCAGAATAGGTGCAAACCACCCGCAGCACTTGTAAAACCGCCATCATATCCACCTGCTGCCAGATCAAGCTGCGCAGCAAATTTTTTATTTACAAATGGAATGGGAGTAGCAATCGAGGCAACGAACATTGCATTCGATGCAGAGCCAAGCACGTTGCGTTGAAACGCACCGCCAAGAACACTGAGTTTGAAATTCAAGCCATCAACCGCAACCTGTTCAGCAACAGGAGTAGGGTCCGTGATACTTTGGGCGCTCGCACCAGAAATCGAAGCCAAAAGGCCCAATGACGCTAATGCTGATATCAAATATGACTTCATGTTCTTAACTGTAAAAACCCGAGTTTGTATGTATCTACAACATACCGCCGGAAATGCAATCTCATGGATGCAAACATCCTTACCAAATCCGCGAAATCAGACCCTCACACTTGGAATCTCTGAAAGCGTGATATTTAAGCACCAGATTCTGCCCAATACGCGGTTACAAGCACCGTGTACTGGGCAAATTCCTTTGCTGTTTCAGCCTTAAACCTACTTCAAGCTTGTGCAGAATCGCTGGATGCGTTCACAGGCTTCAGTTAGGTCTTCCATGGAAGTTGCGTAGGAAATCCGGAAATTCGGACCCAAACCAAATGCGCTGCCATGAACTACGGCAACACCTTCGGCTTCAAGAAGTTCGGTGACAAAATCTTCGTCAGTTTCCAATACTTTACCGCTTGGCGCAGTTTTACCCATCAGTGCAGCACAAGATGGGTAAACATAAAATGCCCCTTCCGGTGAAGGGCAATTAAGCCCACTTGCTTGATTAAGCATGGAGACAACCAAATCCCGACGTGCTTCAAATTCCGCACGACGTTCAGGGATAAAGTCTTGCGGACCATCCAGCGCCTCAACTGCTGCCCATTGCGCAATCGAACACGTGCCTGATGTTGACTGGCTCTGGATCAAATTCATCGCCTTGATTAGTTCCAGAGGACCACCGCAATATCCAACGCGCCAACCCGTCATCGCATAGGCTTATGAAACACCGTTCATGGTCAAGGTACGATCATACAAGCCAGGTTCCACTTCAACTGGCGTTGCAAACTTGAAATCACCATAACAAAGATGCTCATACATATCGTCGGTCAAAATCCACACGTGGGGATGCTTCATCAATACATCCGTCAATTCCTTCAACTCCTCATGCGAGTAAGCGGCACCCGATGGGTTGGAAGGAGAGTTAAAAATAATCCATTTGGTTTTCGGAGTGATCGAAGCTTCCAATTGCTCGCCAGTGATCTTGAAATTGTTTTCAAGCTGCGCCTCAATAAACTTCGGCTCCCCCCCGTTCAGCAACACCATATCAGGATAACTTACCCAATACGGAGCAGGAATGAGAACTTCATCACCCGGGTTAAGAGTTGCTGCAAATGCGTTATACAAAATCTGTTTGCCACCGGTAGCAGCAATGATCTGATCAGGTGTGTAGTCCAAACCATTTTCGCGTTTGAATTTTCTAGAAATCGCCTCACGCAGTTCAATGATACCGGGAACAGGCGTGTATTTTGTTTCACCTCTGGTAATCGCTTCAATGGCTGCCTCTTTTATATTATCCGGCGTATCGAAGTCAGGCTCGCCGGCTCCCAGACCGATTACACTGCGGCCTGCGGCTTTAAGATCACGAGCTTTCTGCGAAACGGCAATAGTTGCGGACGGTTTTACACGCGAAAGGCTGTCGGCGACGATACCCATAATAGTTCTCCGGGATTTTGATGTTGGACAGAAGGCCGTTATACGACCCCGACAACCTTTATTATCCGGCCTGTTCGGAATCAAGTGTCGGTCGGCTTTTCGGCACGGGAATCGGCGCTTTATACACTTTACCATCCGTATGTTTTAATCCGAACGGATTTGGCCCGATGCCACCACCCAAAAGAACCAGCTTATCTTCACGCAAATCAGTACGCGGTTGAAAATAAATGGCCGCCAGTTCACGCAAAGTGGGTGGCTTATCCTCAAGGATATCAGACCCATCACCATCCACAGGCAAAAGCTTGGGTTCCGGTTGCTCTTTCGCCAGTGACACGCTGGCACTCGTACTGGCTAAAACACTTGCGGTTTCTGGCCTGACCTCAGGTATCGCAACGCTGTTCGCTGAATTCTCCGTACTATCAGATTTCTTCACGCTTCCCTTAGTATCAATCTTGTCGAAATCTTTGCTCTTGGGCGCATCAAGCGGTCGATTTTCTGGTTTGCCTTGCGCTGCGTATTTGCGTGGACACGTCTCACGTGTGATGTCTTCGGGCAGTTTAGTGGTATCATTTTCATCCACAAATGCTGCCAATGTTTTCCAGCTAGGGTCAATTGGATTTGCAAATGCTTCTTCCAGAAGTTGCGCTGCACGGATGTTACGGGCAAGGCTGGATAACCCGCCTAAGACAACCGTAATAAGTTCACGGCCCTCGCGTTTTGTACGCACGGCGACATTATATCCAGAAGCGCAGACGTATCCTGTCTTGAGACCTGTTGTTCCACTAAACAAACGCAAAAGTGCATTGTGATTGCGCAGACGTCTCCCACCAACCTTAACTGCAGGAATATTAAAAAACCGGTCATACTGCGGATATTCATCCGTAATTGCCAATGAGAGAATTGCCATATCGCGCGCACTAGTAAATTGCTCCGGCGAATGCAATCCGTGAGGGTTTGTAAATTGAGTATCGCTCATACCCAAACGACGCGCGTGGGAATTCATCAATGTTACGAACTGATCTTCGGACCCGGCAGTCGCCTCGGCAAGTGCCACTGCAATATCGTTGGCAGACTTCACCATGATGATCTCAAGCGCTGCTTCAATAGTGAGAATGGTTCCAATAGGAAACCCCATTTTTGACGGCGGTTGCTCTAAAGCATATTCTGAAATTCGCACGGGCGAATTAAACGCTAAGTGTTGAAGATCAAGCGCCTTAAAAACCGTATATGCCGTCATCATTTTGGTGAGAGAGGCTGGCGCCCATCGAACAAACGCCTGATGCTCGGAAACAACCGCATTTGTTTTCGTATCAATAATGATATGCGGGCGAGTGGGCGGCGGCGTTAAATCAAGTGCGTATGCTTTACCAACCCCAAAAAGAATGAGCATTAGCGAAATAGACCCAAGGAATAATCTCTTCCAATTGCTCAAATAAATCACTCGATATTGTTTCACTGTATTGAAATCCCAGCCGATGTTTCAATCCGTGAAACCTGTCATGCAATCACAATACTTGCAAGTCATTACACCGTGATGTGCGAGCATGACAAACACTGTATCTGCCTAAATATAACCATAAAATTTCCTCCATTTTTCACATTTTCAACCCAATGAGATCAAACATTTGAATAGGGTATAGATAGGTTACAAGGTGTTCGAGGGGCTGATTATGAACAAATCTCCACAAAATGAATCTGGTCGTAAAGGCCAAGGTTTCTTGTTTAGAGAAATGGCACATTCAGACGCGCCATTCGTCTTGGTGTTTGTCGTTTCATTGGGTGCATTTCTATCATCAGGTCTGCTCACAGCAGCTACTATTCTCTAGGGTCAAGACCCTAAGGTCGCACCCATTAATAGATTAAGGTTTGTCTACGCAAATGTAGGCAAGGGAGTAGTAGGGGCATGGGCATTCTGAGGCTTACCATGTCCCCGCTATACCCAAGTAATATCCACTAGTTTTAAGTATTTTGAATGGCTGACAGCGCACCATATGGGTCAGCCAATTTTGGGATGACGATTTCTTCATTATCGTCAACCAAACGAATCAAAAGATTTCCGCCCCCTAGTAGCGCACTCAAGCCGGATACACTCACTTCAACATTACGAATGTCTTCAGGTTTGATCACAGACAGATGATCAACAGGCCAGCCCGGGCTAAATGCAATGCTGTCTTCACTGATCTGCAGGCGGATTGTCTGAAACTTTAAGAAGGCTGATGCTGCTAGTAATGGCAGTAAAATCGCTGCCCCTACAATGAAAAATCGTGCTGAAAAGCTGGTAGATTGTCCCGTTATGGAGAGCATCAACCAGATCAGCGCATATAGAAACAAAAAGAAGAACACCGGAAGAAATAGTTGCCAATGGGCAGTGTAAATCTTTACGCCAAGAGACTCTGCCTCTTTTCGTTCAATCACTGGCATATCGCCAGCATCCATTGAAAGCGCTTGACTGGTATCGTCCATTTTGCGCCCTATCTTCCCTCTAAGTATGGCACCAAGCAAGTTTACTACAAGGAATAGCTCGTGCGCAAGTCGGTCAAAAATATGAAAAATTCAATTCTAAGTATAGCTGTTACATTGGCAAGTATACCTAGCGCTATTGCCGCAGATCAACACCAGACCGAAAAACTGAACATTAAAGTAGAAAAAGTCGTGGGTGGTATAGACTCTGGATGGGCCATGGCGATGTTACCCAACGGGCATTTACTGGTAACCGAAAAAGAAGGCCGACTTCTTCTGATTGACCCCGATAATCCAGATGAGCGACAGAAAGTAAAAGGGCTACCACCCCTTGTTGCTATTGGCCAAGGCGGTTTGCTGGACGTGGTACTTGATCCAGAATTTGAAACCAATCGTACAATATATATGACGTTCGCTCATCTTGTAGAAAATCGCACAGGAACCGCAATCGCCAGTGCAAAATTATTATCAGATGACACAAGCACATTACAGGACGTAAAAATTCTGTATTCCATGGAAGCCAAGAACGGTTCAGGTGTCCATTTCGGCTCTCGCATTGTGCCAGACGGGAAAGGTCATCTCTTCTTTACGATTGGAGATCGGGGAACGCCTGATCGCTCCCAAGATGCCAAAGACGGAGCAGGCTCGGTCCATCGCATAAAAACCGATGGAACAATCCCGAAAGATAATCCTTACATAACTGGCAAAAACTGGTTGCCGAGCATCTGGTCAATCGGACACCGCAATCCCCAGGGTGCTACATTAAACGATACCACGGGCGCGTTATGGACGCTTGCCCATGGGGCAAAAGGCGGAGATGAAATCAACATTCCGCAAGCAGGCAAAAACTATGGCTGGCCTGTAATTTCATATGGCACCCATTACTCAGGCAAAAAAATAGGCGTAGGCACTCATACAAACGGCATGGAACAACCCATCTACTACTGGGATCCGTCAATCGCTCCTTCCGGTATGGATTTCTATTCAAGCGATATGCTTGGCGCATGGAAGGACAATCTGTTTGTTGGCGCACTAAAATTCGAAACCTTGATACGCTTGGAAATAAAAGACAATAAGGTCGTATCCGAAGAGCGCTTGTTCGAAGAGGAATATGGACGCGTTCGCGATGTACGCGCATTTTCAGATGGTGCGTTATGGTTTTTAACCGACGATAGCGAGGGTGGAATTTACCGGATCACACCTGCGAACTAGAGCGTATTTGGCTTGGATTGAACCGTTTGAACGCCGTGGCGTTTGTGCTCC
>CAZEPF010000103.1:0-10354 GCA_964514045.1 uncultured Rhizobiaceae bacterium
AGCGTCAAAGCTTTTAACCGGGGGATGAACCCCGCTTTGCAAGTTTTTCCTTGTATATCTTGTCATATCAACTGCCATAGTGTGCAAATTAATGAGTCCTGACCCTAGAAAAATCCGCGATTCCACCAGCCACTTTTCTTTGGCTTTTTACCATCATCGGCATCGCCTTCAGGTGGCGTTTCTGAAGATTGAGGCTCACTACTATCTGAGGCACTAGGTTCAGGTGTTGCTTTTTGATCCTGCGATGCGGATGCCGGTGCGTCTTCCTTCACTCGTGATGTGCGTCTGCGAGCCTTACGTGGAGGTTCATCAGGCGCTTTTTCGCTAGTTTCATTGCTATCTTCAGTCTTGGTTTCCTCTTGCTTAGCAGGGGTAGGCTTCTTTGCGATTGGCGCTTTGCGTCTGACAGTGCTTTTACTTGCAGGTTTTTCACTTACAGCTTCATCGGCACTATTATCTGTTGATGCAGGTGCTTCAGCTTTGGCGGCATCATCAGATGGGGTCGCAGCCTGTTCAGCCTCTGGTGCAGACTGTGTGTCGCTGTGTTCATCAGAGTTTTTGTTACTGCGTTTGCCACGGCGACGTTTTTTGCGAGGCTGCTCATCACCGTCTGAATTCGGCTGCTCATTGCTGTCATTGCTTTGAGCATTTTGATCATCCGAACCAGAAGCTTCCTGATTTTCATCGTTCGATTTTTTGCCTCTGCGTCTACGCCCGCGCTTTCTTTTATTACCATCAGTTTCTTCATCATCTGATGGTCCATCAACGGCGTTGAAGGCTGCTTCTGATTGGAAGCCAACAGGCGGACGTCCGGCATCACCTTTGGCAGGTTCGCCTTTTTCGATCACGAATTCCTGACCCTCAATATTGGCGTCAGCTTCGATCATGATTTGAAGACCGTAACGGCTTTCAAGCTCAATCAGCGCATGTCGCTTATGATTGAGAATATGAAGGGCAATCGATGGTGTTGTTTTAACCACGCAGTCAAATTTGTTGTGACGTGCTACGTGCTCTTCAATAGCGCGGAACACATGAAGCGCAATCGCTGATTCAGAACGTACATAGCCTGTACCCGCACAATGCGCGCACATGTCCATTGTGCTTTCAAGAACGGAAGCGCGCATTCTCTGGCGTGACATTTCAAGAAGTCCGAAGTGAGAAATGCGGCCTACCTGAATACGTGCCCGATCATTTTTCAGACATTCTTTAATCTTCTTCTCGACCGCGCGGTTATTGCGACGCTCTTCCATGTCGATGAAGTCAATCACTATCAGTCCAGCCAAATCGCGAAGGCGAAGTTGACGGGCAACTTCTTCTGCAGCTTCCAAGTTGGTGTGTAGTGCTGTGCTCTCAACCGAGTGCTCACGCGTCGCACGACCGGAGTTCACATCAACAGCTACCAGTGCTTCTGTCTGGTTGATGACGAGATACCCACCTGATTTTAAGGTGACCTCTGGTGACACCATTTTATCCAGATGCGTTTCAACGCCGTATTTGGCAAAAATTGCCTGAGGGTCGTTGTACTGCTTAACCTTCTTTGCGTGGCTAGGCATCAACATGTTCATGAATTCTTTGGCTTCATTGAACCCATGTTCACCAGCAACCAAAACCTCACCTGTATCTTTGTCGTAAAGATCGCGGATAGATCGTTTGATCAAACTGCCTTCTTCATAGACAAGACATGGTGCAGATGAGGCAAGAGTTAGCGTTCGAACCTGCTCCCAAAGGCGCATTAGATATTCAAAGTCACGCGTGATCTCGTCTTTAGTACGAGCAGCACCTGCAGTTCTGAGGATAACGCCCATACCGTCCTGAACGTCGAGTTCAGAAGCAATTGCCTTCAAACGTTTGCGATCAGATGCGTTGGTGATCTTGCGTGAAATGCCGCCACCACGAGCTGTGTTTGGCATCAGAACAGAATAACGACCTGCTAGAGAGAGGTAGGTGGTAAGGGCCGCACCCTTGGTGCCGCGTTCTTCTTTCACAACCTGAACAAGCAGCACCTGTCTGCGTTTAATGACCTCTTGAATTTTGTAATGTTTGCGTGTGCGGCGAGGGACGGGCACTTCTTCTAGTGCATCTTCTTGCCCTACGGATTCAACGTTTTTGTCGTCAGATCCATCCACGTCTGCATCTTGTTCAGGTGCTTCCGCTTCTTTCTTCTTTGAAGTGCGTCTGCGAGGTGATCTGCGTTTAGGCTTTTTTTCTGTCTCTTCTTCGCTGGCTTCACTGTCTGGTGATGTGTCGTTTGTTTCAGCTTCATCAGACTTAGCTTCAGGTTCTGTAGGGGCATCGTCTGTTTTTGCTTCTACATCAGCGTCTGCTTCTTTTTCTGCCTCTTCAGCTTTTGGCTTTTTGGTTCGAGTTGCGCGGCGGCGCTTTGGTTTTGGCTTTTCAACTGCCTCTTCTGCTTCACTTGAAGGCGCATCACCATCTGCGCCGGAGCTATCGCCATTGTCTTCTGGCAGATCTTCTGAGATTGAATCTGTCTCGACCATTGCGGCCATGGTTGTTCCAGCATCATCATCGCTATCTGAACTATCAGAAGTACTTTCGTCTCCAGATGATGTTTCACCTTCATCAGCAGCTTCCACTACCTTTTTAGGCGCGGGTTTGCGGCGTGATGTTCTACGGCGCGGTTTTTTCGGTGGCTCTTCTTCTGATGTTTCCGCTTGCGTTGGCTCAGCCTCAGCCTCAGCCTCAGCTTCAGCTTCAGCTTCAGCTTCAGCTTCAGCTTCAGCTTTCGCTTCAGGCTCAGAATCTGAAATTGAAGTATCAGCCGCTGGTTCATCAGTATTAGTTTCTACGTCATCAGATGTTTCATCTGAGGCCTGCTCATCTGTTGGTTCAGGTGCAGCAACAGCTTTTTGTCTACGCTTTCTAGGGCGTTTTGCTGGCTTTTCTGCGGGCGCTTCTTCTGCTCCATCCTCATCATCAGATGATGATGTTTCCTGAATTGCGTTGTCTTCTTCATCTTCCGCATCACGCGCTGCGCGTGCTTCTTCGGCCTCAGCTTCCAAAAGAGCCTGACGGTCGGCAAAAGGTATTTGATAATAGTCTGGATGAATTTCTGAAAACGCTAGGAAGCCGTGACGGTTTCCGCCGTAATCTATGAATGCGGCTTGTAACGAAGGTTCGACCCTTGTTACTTTTGCAAGATAGATATTCCCTCTTAGCTGCTTTTTTTCTTGAGACTCAAAGTCAAATTCTTCGACTCGATTACCACGTACTACGGCAACCCTTGTTTCTTCCGGGTGGGTAGCATCGATCAACATTTTGTTGGACATTTAATTTATTCTCCGCAGGCCTGAGCAACGGAGGCGGCAATAAAAACTTTTCAAATATGTTGAGAGTCTTGGTCAGTATGTTTTGAGACACTAACCATAAATTGCGCTTCGGATGTGACAAGCCTGATAATGTGCGACGCAAACCCATGTCTCTCGGCTGTCGTAACATAGTGTGCACTGTCCGTTTCAGGACTGTCGCAAATTTATGTCTATTAGCTCGGAGTGTCATCTATATTTCGGTTTTACGTCGGTTTACAGGTGATCGGAATAGACCGACCGGTTATGCATTTCCTGCGAACAACCTAGATGCTCAGATCAGGAATGCTTTATTTGAGCGGTTTCATTTCCTCGAAAATGTAATCCGCACGAATCTTATAAAACTGCCTCCCGTAAGGATGAGTAGACCAAATTTCCCCAACGCATTGGGATTGATCTACAATAAGCAGATAAAAAACACCTATTGGAATCCACGCCTTATAACAAGCAAATTCGTAATGCGGTGTATTTCAGGTATTACTCAGTTAAGCTTTGCACATCATGATTCTATCATTCCGCATATTCGTCTTTTTGTTGATTTCACTGCTCAATATTGGCCATTTGTCGGCTCAAGAGGGGCTGCCGAAAGCAATTGGGGGAAGTATTGCGGGCGATGAGGTGGCTACTAGATTCTTTATCGATTTTTCCAAAAATGTCTCGGTTCAGACCTTTTATACCGACTCACCCTACCGGATTATCATTGATCTAAGCGAGGTAGGCTTTGATTTTGATTCATCTCAGGTTTTAAAACCCAGAGGTTTGATTTCTGATGTGAAGGTCGGGCGCATATCAAAAGGGCGCTCGCGTATTGTACTCACACTTTTGAAACCAGCAGAAGTCATCAAAGCAAGCCTGCAAAAGGTTATAGATGAAAATTATTATCGGTTTCTTCTGGATTTAGAGGAAACCGAATCCGAGCGATTTGCAAAATTATTGGATGCCCAAAAGCTTGTGCTTGGTGAGAGTGGTACAAAGGCAACAAAGGGAGACCGTGTACGCAGCACTGAGAAAGTGAAAGGGCGTTTTACAATCGTAATTGACCCCGGCCACGGCGGCATTGATGGAGGCGCCGTTGGAAAATTGGGTACTAAGGAAAAAGAAATCGTCATGACGTTTTCTGAAATCTTAGAAAAAGAGCTAGAATCCATCGGTCCATTTGATGTTTTGAAAACGCGTAATGATGATGTGTTCTTATCATTAAGAGACCGGCTAGAGTTTAACCGTCGTGCAAAAGCGGATTTGTTTATTTCGGTTCATGCCGATTCTCTGCGTCAGAAATTCGTGCGCGGATCAACAATTTATACGCTATCAAAAAAAGCATCTGACCGACTATCTGAACGATTGGCAGAATCTGAAAATAGTGTTGATCTTGTTGCAGGGCTGGTGGTCGAAGAACCAAACGAAGCTTTGACGGATATTCTGATTGATCTCACGACACGCGAGACAAAACGTTTTTCCAAACAATTTTCCCGGATTTTAGTCGCAAATCTGGGTGAAGAGGTGAAACTGATCAAAAACCCACTCCGATCTGCTGCCTTTGGCGTTTTGAAAGCACCTGACGTTCCTGGTGTATTGCTTGAGTTAGGGTATCTATCTAATGAAGAAGATGAAAAGCTGATGCGCTCGATTGAATGGAAAACCCGCGCTGCAAAGGCTGTGGCCCAATCAGTGACAGAGTTTTTCGAGCCGAGATTGCAACAATAAATTCTCTGAAACGGTTGCATTCCGGCAACGATCTGCCAAAACGTATGCGTGTGGGACTTTTTTGTCTAAAATGGCAGGGATTCGGCTTATATTGGTCACATTGTGCACCATTGTTGCCGTAACAGTTTCGCAAGTTTGAATATTTGATCCAAGCCGGATCAAGGGGCACTAATAGTTGGAATTTCAATATGGTTCTGGTTCGTTTTTTTGGATATCTCTTCGGCATGGGAATGCTGCTTGCAATCGTAGTGGTTGCAGGTGTCGCTTTATACATTAGCGATATGGCAAAGGATTTGCCGGATTATGAGGTTCTCAATGCCTACGAACCTCCGGTAACGACCCGTATTCACGCCGCGGACGGCGCGTTGATGGCAGAATATGCGCGCGAGCGTCGATTGTTCTTGCCTATCCAAGCACTGCCAGAGACCATCAAAGCTGCGTTTATTTCCGCAGAAGACAAGAATTTTTACAAACATACTGGCGTTGATCCAACGGGTATCGCGCGTGCGGTTGTAACCAACTTCAAAAATTACGGTTCTGGTCGACGCTCGGTAGGTGCTTCTACCATTACACAGCAGGTTGCGAAAAACTTTCTTCTAACCAATGAGCGTTCTTATGAGCGGAAATTGAAAGAAGCCTTGCTTTCCATGCGCATCGAACAGGCGTATTCGAAAGACCGAATTCTTGAGCTTTATCTCAATGAAATTTTCTTAGGGTTGGGAGCCTATGGTGTAGCGGGTGCTTCGCTGACTTATTTTGATAAATCTGTGAATGAAGTCGAACTTCACGAAGCAGCTTATCTTGCAGCTCTTCCAAAGGGGCCAAACAACTATCATCCATATCGCCATACTCAAAAGGCTATCGAGCGACGTAACTGGGTGATCGACCGAATGGTTGATAATGGTTACGTCAAGCAGGAAGAAGCTGAAAAAGCCAAAGCCAAGCCACTTGAAGTTAACCCTCGTCGTCGTTCTTCATACTTATTTGCATCCGAGTATTTCTCGGAAGAAGTGCGTCGTGAGATTATTGATCGATATGGTGAAGATGCGCTTTATGAAGGTGGTCTTTCTATTCGTACGACGCTTGATCCTGATTTGCAGGTTAAAGCCCGTAAATCCTTGCACAAAGGCTTGATCTCATTTGACATCAAGCGTGGATATCGCGGCCCTGTTTCCCAAGTTGAACTGACAAGTGACTGGGGTGAGGCAATGAGCGAAATTAAAGCGCTTACCGACATTCCTGAGTGGAATCTTGCCGTTGTGTTGGCATCAGATGCTGGCACCGCTACCATTGGCTTAAAGCCTAAAAACCTTGCTTCAGGAAAATTGAGCGAAGACCGCATTCAAGGCACTGTTAGTCTTGATAACATGAAGTGGGCCATGCGGCACAAGGTTGAAGGCAAATTGCGCAAGGCGAAAGCTGTGTCGGAGGTCCTGCAACCTGGTGATGTAATTTATGTAGAAAAGCTTGGCGAAGAGGGGAATACGTTCCGCTTGCGTCAGAAGCCTGAAGTTTCAGGCGCTATAGTTGCGATGGACCCACACACGGGCCGTGTCCTGGCAATGGCAGGTGGTTTTTCATTCTCGGATTCACAATTCAACCGCGCAACGCAAGCCTTCAGGCAGCCGGGGTCTTCTTTCAAGCCGTTTGTCTATGCTGCTGCACTTGATAATGGATATACACCATCATCGGTTGTTTTGGACGGGCCAATTAAAGTTGACCAGGGCGGTTCGCTTGGAATTTGGGAACCAAAAAACTACGGCGGTAAATTTGCAGGGCCATCAACGCTGCGTCTTGGTATTGAAAAGTCCAGAAACCTTATGACAGTTCGCCTTGCCAAAGACATGGGCATGCCATTAGTGGCGGAATATGCACAGCGTTTTGGCATTTACGATAAGATGTCGCCTGTTCTTTCTATGTCACTTGGGTCAGGTGAAACTACAGTCATGCGAATGGCGGCTGCTTACTCTGTGCTTGCTAACGGTGGTAAATCCATCAAGCCTTCATTGATTGACCGTATTCAAGACCGTTACGGCAAAACAATCTTCAAACACGAAGAACGTGTGTGTGTTGACTGCAATGCTACAAGTTGGCGGGCGCAGGAAGAACCTGTTTTGGAAGACGATCGCGAGCAGGTTCTTGATCCTATGACTGCCTATCAAATCACGTCCATGATGGAAGGTGTTGTGAAGCGTGGTACAGCGCCGGTGGTTAAACAGTTGAAAGCACCTGTTGCAGGTAAAACTGGTACAACCAATGATGAAAAGGACGCTTGGTTTGTTGGCTACACACCAGACCTTGTGACAAGTGTTTACATCGGGTTTGATAATCCACGCGCGATGGGCAAGGGTAATACAGGGGGTGGTCTAGCTGCTCCGATCTTTACCGAATTCATGCAAGCTGCAATTGAAGGTAAAAATGTGGGTGACTTCCGCGTTCCGCGCGGCATTAAGCTAATGCCAATCAATGGTAAAACCGGATTGCTCGCACGTGCTGGTCAGCCCGGTGTAATTATGGAAGCTTTCAAGCCCGGCACTGCTCCGCCAGATCGTTATTCGGTGATCGGATTTGCTGAAGAGTTATCTGGCAACGGCAGTATTTCGCCTTCTGCAAATCGTGCTGTGACACTGGGAACAGGTGGCTTGTACTAAACAAACTGCGAATATTTCATATAATATTGGGATGGGTTAAGAGCATGGCACTCTATTCCCTTCGTTTTGATCGTATAACCGAAAGAGTTTTTTTATGCGTGCTGAAACGCAAGCAATTGTATCTGACATAAAGCAAGCAGTCAGTCTGCTGAGGAGGCATCTTTGACTGGGATGTTGCCCTCAGTCGATTGGATGAATTAAACGCAAAGTCAGAAGATCCAGACCTCTGGAATGACCCTACAAATGCACAGAAACTGATGCGTGAACGTCAGCATCTTGAGACTTCCATCAACACGATTAAAAGTATTGAAACTGAGCTTGAAGACCACCAGGGGATGATTGAACTTGGGTTGGAAGAAGAAGACGAGGGCGTTGTTCAAGAGGCCGAAGATGCTCTTGCCAAGATGCAAGCTGAAATGGGCAAGCGCCAGGTAGCAGCTCTTCTATCCGGTGAAATGGACAATGCGAGTTGTTTTCTTGAGGTTAATGCCGGTGCGGGTGGTACTGAAAGTCAGGACTGGGCTAGCATGTTGCTGCGTATGTATACGCGTTGGGCAGAGAAAAGCGGTTTCAAGGTAGAGGTTCAATCCACCACCGCCGGTGATGAAGCAGGAATTAAAAACGCTTCGATCATGATCAGGGGTGAGAATGCGTTTGGTTGGGCAAAGACTGAATCTGGCGTTCATCGTCTTGTTCGTATTTCACCCTATGACAGCAATGCGCGACGTCACACATCTTTTTCCTCCGTTTGGGTGTATCCAGAAGTGGATGACAATATCGAGATTGATATTCCTGATAACGAAATTCGTATTGATACGTATCGTTCATCCGGCGCTGGTGGGCAGCACGTCAACACAACAGATTCTGCGGTGCGCATTACGCATGAACCTACAGGCATTGTTGTTACATCATCTGAAAAGTCCCAGCACCAGAACCGTGCAAATGCGATGAAGGCATTGCGCGCCAGATTATATGATCTTGAGATGAAGAAACGACAGGAATCAATCCAAGAAGCGCATGATTCCAAGACTGATATTGGATGGGGTCATCAGATCAGGTCGTATGTCTTGCAACCCTATCAGTTGGTTAAAGACTTGCGTACGGGCGTTGAGTCTACATCGCCGGATAATGTTCTGGATGGTGATCTTGATTTGTTCATGGAAGCGGCACTTGCTCACCAAGTAAAAGGCAGCGACGGCTCAGAAGTGACTGACCTAGAGTAGGGAGCCAATCTTGCGTCCAACCGCAATATATTTTGCTGGATTGCGTGCCGACTTTGAAGAGCGCACTTCATAATGAAGATGCGGGCCAGTACTTCTTCCTGTTGAACCAACCTTCCCAATGACAGAGCCTTTGCGCACATATTGTCCGACTTTCACGGACATTTTGCTCATATGGGCATAGCGTGTGCTCAAACCATTGGCATGGCGAATTTCGACGAGTTTCCCATAGCCGCCACTGCGTCCGGCTTTTATTACTTTGCCATCGCCTGTTGCTAGAATGGGTGTGCCTGTGGAGGCTTTGAAATCAAGACCACTATGCATGGCAGCACGGCCATTAAACGGGTCAACTCGGGTTCCAAATCTTGAGGAAACTTTTGGGTTCTTAACCGGTGTTCCAATTGGTAGTTTTCTAGCTAGGCCTGTCACCGTGTCATAGTGCTGTAAGGATAATTCCAGCGCTTCCATGTGATCAGAAAATTCAGCATTTGGGTTAAGGGGAACAAATGGTCCACCAACACCCGTCTCTGCATTTGGCTTTACTTTCACACCCACTGCCGTAAGTGCTGATTTAATCTTTTGAATGCGGTCATGGGCGGCAATTCGCAGATTTTTCACCTTATCGCGCTGGTGTTGATCAATGAGTTGAATCGCTTCTGACACTTCACCAAACAAGTGGCTTGTAAATTGGGTGGAGGTGAAGTCGGGCTGATTGCTAGCAACTTCAAATGCCTTTGATTGCGCACCACGAAGAGTGAAAGAAGAAGCCATTAAAGGTTGTTGTTCAATATTGAGTGTTTCAACAGCGTTGGGGGTTAGGCTTCCTGTCGTTAGCTCACGATCTGGCTCTGATAATTTTGCAGGATTGCGTTGCGGAATAGGCGTTCTACCTGTGCTGATGCTTGCACCTAAGCCTCTTGCTTCTGCTTTTTCCAGCAGGTTCGACATTGCGCCATCGCGTGAGCCGAGAGTTTCTTGACGTTCCATGAGTTTACGAACCCGGACTTCAATCGCTTGTTGGTCAAGTAATTGTCTTGAGGTAATGCGGTCAAGTTTAGAGCGTAACGAAGCAATACGGTCCTCATATTCGTGCTGAATTCTTGCTTGCCGCGCAAATGATGCGCCGATCAGATCATCACGGAACACCAGATAGGCGGTCGCACCAAAATAGCCGATTAGAAAAGTGAATGCGAAACATGCAAGGATAGATGCCGCAATAGGATTTACATTGATTTGGCTGACTTTGCCGTTTCGTGAAAGCGTAATCGTGTTGACCGTATTACGTTTTCCAAAACTGGCTGGGCCTTTTATCGGTGTTTGACTCATAACTCGTCCGCTACATTACTTAAGGGCAAATAATGCGGGATTATGGTTAATAAATCGTTGGTGGGGTTTGGTTTTGAAACCTAGAGCGTATCTGGCTTGGATTGAACCGTTTGAACGCCGTGGCGTTTGT
>CAZEPF010000104.1:0-1839 GCA_964514045.1 uncultured Rhizobiaceae bacterium
TCAATTGTTGGCTCAAATGCAGGCGAGATAATCAACATGTGGTCCCTGGCAATTCAGCAGGGCATGAAGCTGAAAGATATGACCGGCTTTATTTCGCCCTACCCGACCATGACTGAAATCGGCAAACGCGCAGCGGTGAGCAGTTTCTCTCCACTGGCCCGAAATAAATGGATCAGATCAGTAATCGCCTTTTTACGTAAATTCGGCTAAACAACAGGCGTGATGAAAGAAGACCGCACAGAGCTTGATACAGAAAAGAATGCCGGAGTTAAAAAACGGCGTGTTCTAAGCGGGCTATCTGGCAAATTGCTCATGCTTACCATTGCCTTCATTTTGCTGGCGGAAATTCTGATCTTCTTTCCTTCTATCGCAAACTTTAGAAACGTCTGGCTGCGGACACATCTGGACACGGCGGAAGCTGCAAGCATCGTTTATAATGACATTTCAAATGTTATGCTGAGTGAAGAGGCCAGCAAGACCCTGCTCGATACAGCACTTGCCTCCACCATCGCCATACGACGTGAAGGGCGCTCCCAGTTAATCGCAACGTCTGGTGCGCCCAGCGAGATCATCGAACATATTGATCTTGATTCGGCGAGTGCTTTTTCTTCGATCCGCAGTGCGATCTCCATGTTGTTTGCCGAACCTAACGCCATGTACCGCGTATTCGGACAGGCTCGGTCTGGCGGTGCGGAGATCGAGATTGTACAATCCATCACCCATATCCAAGCGGCATTATGGGGATTTGCGCGCAACATTTTATTATTGTCTCTGCTTATTTCTGTTTTTGCAGCTGCACTTGTATATCTTGCACTCTACCGATTGATTGTTCGCCCGATCATTCAGATATCAGGCAATATGCAGGCTTTTTCTCAGGAACCTGAAAACGCAGCGCTGATCTATCAACCCAGCAATCGAACAGACGAGATTGGCGTTGCCGAAGAACGTTTATCTGCCTTTCAGGATGATCTGCAAAATACACTGCGCCAAAAACAAAGGCTGGCTGATCTTGGCCTTGCGGTTTCTAAAATCAATCACGACCTGCGCAATATCCTGGCATCTGCACAATTGTTTTCAGATCGCCTGACCACCCTTCCCGATCCGACCGTGCAGCGTTTTGCGCCCAAGCTTATCCGCACCATTGATCGCGCCATCGACTACACAAAGGCAGTCTTGGATTATGGCCGCGCGTTGGAAACACCACCCAAGCGCAGGCGGCTTGTTCTTCATGCGCTGGCAGAAGATGTAAACGAACTTTTAGGCGTCGAAGGAAATCCCGATATCAAATGGGTGAACACGATTGATCCTGAACTGGAAATTACCGCTGATCCGGAGCAATTATTCCGTGCCCTCATGAACGTGTCACGCAACGCATATCAAGCCATGCTGGACGCAGGAACTGAAGCTCACTCCAATAGTTTGACGCTTGCTGCCTCGGTTATAGACAATCGCGTTAGAATACTCATCTCTGACACTGGCCCGGGGATACCCGAACACATCCAGCCTAAATTATTCAGGGCTTTTCAGGCATCAACAAAATCAGATGGGACCGGATTGGGGCTTTCCATCGCGGCTGAATTGATCAAAGCGCATGGTGGCACGATCTCGCTTGAATCAACGGGCACGAATGGCACTGTGTTTGTTATATCCCTGCCCGCCCAAAGCCCTGAAACTCCATCACAAAGCGACGTGTAAACGCAGTAATTCGTAAAGTTTGCATTAGTGACCTGAAAAGGCTTGCTTTTGACGGAATCGTTGATTAGGACATCGGTCTGCTAATACCGTTTAGGCAACACCCTAAACATGCGCGCTCGTAGCTCAGCTGGATAGAGTACTTGA
>CAZEPF010000104.1:1849-10352 GCA_964514045.1 uncultured Rhizobiaceae bacterium
AATGCCTCAAACCATCAAACATGGTGTTCAGTTTATCTCAGCAGCGATGAAGCAAGCTAACTGAGAAGGATATGTCGTTGCTGATGTTGAGATGCCATCAATCTCAATCAAACCAACCCGGTTGAGATATCTTTCTGTCGAGGAAGAACAACGTTTACTGAAGGAACATGATTCAGACAAACTTACGTTTGATGCAACACCTCAAATTAAAAGGAATCTTCAGGACAATTACGACCTTATCATCCTATTGCTTGATACAGGTGCAAGGTATGGTGAGATTGCAAAACTAAAGTGGGAACAAATCGACCTTAAGAAACGAACAATCAACTTTGTCTTAGCCCCTTAAAACTGTGCCATATTATTAATTGGCAAGTGTTTGACCCGTCACATATGCGTACGAGTGTTTGACGAGAAGGGTTACCACTTCAAGTTCGGCCTCTGTGGTTGGAGTATAGAGCATGACAAACCCTTTCCAGCCATAACGCTGATCAGCCCAAGGGTGGGCAATGGCCCATCCTGCTTCTATGGCTGCAACCGCCACCTTTGGATTCAGTGAAGCGTGCAAACTGCCATCTTGATGTAGGTGAGCAAACTCCAATCCACCGACAATAGAGTTTGGCCGGGCTAGCGGCATATCGGGGTTCAATTGAAAACCGATTGCTCCAGGTAAAGATACTCTTGTTGGCCCTAACGTAACACCTGGAAATTTTGCGACACGGCGTAGGAGCTCTTGGGCCAATGGTACATTTGCTTTCACCTCAAGCTGAATATGCGGGACACGAAGCGTAGTCTTAGGTCGAGGGGTTTCCCGCTTCGGCAACTCAATCTCTTGCGCCAATGCGGGCGCAAGAGACAATAAAAGAGCGGTTGCAACGGACAGTATGATTTTCACTACACGAATCGACATGAAAACTCCAAATTGCGGTAGACGTCTTTGGAAATTACTTCCCTTGAAAAGCGTTGCTTACGGCGTAACTATTTTCCAACCAGTTCCAGAGGACAATTTTGCCATCCTTTACTTTGGCGCGCAGACCGAACGTGAATTCACCAATCTCAGACCCCGAAGCTTTTGTGATGCCGTTCATTCGACCAAACACGGCAACGGTGTCTCCAAGTGCAAAGGCGTCTTCATTCTTCCATTCTGTTGTTTGGAAGCCTCCGCCAAAGCGGCCCAGATTTGTAAGAAATTCCTCTTTACCGTTCCATGGTCCAATCCAAGGGATGTCTTTGTTTCCCTCGTTCTGCCAAACAACATCATCTGCCAACAATGAGGTAACGGTTGCCATATCACCAGAGCCCATGGCGTTCATAAATGACATAACGACGTCAAAAGATTTTTGACTCGCATCATCCATCTGTTGTGCCAGTGCTGGAGTTGCTCCAAATAGTCCAGCTACAATTGCTGTAGCCAAAAAGGTTCGTCTAAACATTCTTCATTTCTCCTATTATCGCTAATTGACTGATTCAGGAAATTTGGTTTCAAAGGTTGCTAGTTTTTGCCGGACAGTTGCTGAAGCGCTCCCGCCCAATCTTCAACGTGGTAAGAACGAACTATTTTTCCTTCTTTCAATTCGTGGATATCGATCGTCATGATTTCGAAACTGCGCCCTTCACCATCGACCCCGAAAAACGGTGCAACTGGCGTTCCCGTCGCACGACTTCGGACGGTCACGAAGTTTCCGTCAACATGCATCTCTTGGACAGCCCAATTTAAGTCTGGAATTAGTTTTGCAAATCCGCCCATTTGCCCAAGAAAGGCCTCACGGCTTTTATTATTCCCAGAGTAGTCGCCAACGCTCTCCCAATTATCATCAGTTGCGGCCGTAAACGCATCCGCTGTGTCTTGCGAGCCTGGGTTGCTCAATAGATCATAGAATTTTTGCACAGTGTCAGTACTGCCGGCCAATGTTTCACCGATTGTTGACGCGGTAGTGAGAGCTGCGACAGCTACTGCAATTATGGCTTTTCTCATGCTAAAGACCTTCTTTATGTTAAACTTTGCAAAATAGATATAGAACATTTTGTTTCGTTACGCAACAAAATGTTTTATAAATGGAGGCCGTATGATGGAAGATGCCCGACTTATTGCAACCCGTGAAAAAGCGCTGAACTCTGCCCAGGCAATCTTGGTTGAGAAGGGAGTGCTTTCTTTAACCCATGGAGCAGTTTCCAAAGCTACTGGAATTTCCAGGAGTACGCTTTACCGGCATTGGCCGACCGTCGAAGCATTAAGAGATGCGTCGTTTAAAGCGGTGGCGACACCACCAAATATAGCAGCCAAAACAAATGGCCCGCTGAAAGCTGATCTGTACTGGCTTTTAAGTATTCTAATTGGTGCTCTAAATGAGACCCCTTGGGGCAAGGTAGCCCCGCAAGTTATCGCTTCTGCGGCTACTGAAGAAGAAGCTAGGTTAGTGATAATGGAATTTATGAAAAATAGGTTTTCGAATGTAGAAGCTATTTTTGAGGCCGCAAAAGGACGCGGTGAGCTGCCTTCCAGTTTTGATGCGAGACCACTAATTGAAATGGCAATCGCGGGTCCATACTTCAGAAAATTGATACTATCCGAAAAACTGGATTCGAAATGGTTAAAAGGGCATGTAGATAGGATTTGTTCTTTAGCTGTATCCCAAAACAACAGATAACTGGATACGACCCAAAGGAAGCTTTCCTATTAGCGGCAGAAAATACACGTCTGCTTTGGGCTCAAAGCAGACCTGAGACCCTTCTTCCCTCCAGTTTTAAGTAGAGTCTGTTGATTTGTTTTGGCCTTATGCGGCCATCTTTTTCACGGTCATAATTTTTGACGGTTTCGCCAATCGGTGTGATTTGTTAGTTATTCTAATGGCCAAAATTCCAACAACACTTGCTGCTCGAATTATTGCCAAATCAGATGTGAAGGCTGAGCGCCTAATTTCGATCTTGCGCATGACTTTGGCAACCTTACTGTTTTTCGGCGTCTCCTTTATTTTGTCACAGTCGAAATCTGTCGGACTGGAAATGCGCCAGTTTGAGTTGCAGAGCCTTCTTGCTGGAGCCGTCTGCTATTTCATACTCGGAGCTTTGAACTTCTATTTTGCAACTGAAACGCGATTGAAACCCTGGATGAGCTGGGCGTTTAATCTGGGGGAAGTGATCCTCGTATCCGTGCAACTCTATATCGATGTATCGGACCCGATGACGACTTCGCTTTTAGCTTTTGCAAGCCCTGTCATGCTTGTTGCAGCTCTGGTCATTTGCGTTCAGGTGCTACGGTTTAAGATCGGACTTCATATTTTTTCAACTGTCCTGCTCATCGGACTATGCGCCCTAATCTTGTTTCATGATCCGCAAATTGGGAATCCGATTTCACCAAATGCGTTACAAGAACTTCAACTTCTCTACAGTGTGCCTCCTAATATCATGCGCCTTGTCATGCTATCAGCCATGGCATTTTTGATTGGTGCTGCGGTTTACCGCTCCAAGCGCCTAATTGAGACAATTGCCCGAGAGACAGAAGTTGCCGAAAACAGAAAACGATTTCTGCCAAACGAGCTCTCAAATGCCATGACTGATGAAAATCTGAACGCATTAAGGCTGGGCGAAGACAGGGATGTCGCCGTCCTTTTCGTTGACATACGCGGCTTTACTGGCATTTCAGAGCGTACAGGTACACGCAAAACCGCTGAACTACTCACTCTTTACAGAACTCTCGTCACAGATACGGCCACTCGCAATAACGGCGTTGTCGACAAGTTTATTGGCGATGGAGCGCTTGTTATCTTCGGTCTTCATAGCGACTTTGCACAAGCCTGTTTAGATGCAGTCAAAATGGCTGAAAGCCTGCCCGGTGCAGTCGGAAAGTGGAACAAGGAACGTAAGAAGGAAGGGCTTGAACAGATACGCCTTGCCATTGGCTTGCATGCTGGCCCCGCGATGATAGGAGCAATTGGAGATGATCAAAGGCTTGAGTTTACAGCCATTGGCGACACAATCAACACGGCTGCCCGTTTGGAAGAACTGGCTAAAAAACAAGAATGGACACTCGTCATTTCCGATCAAATTGGACAGGTTGCCAAGGTAGAGCCAGGCAAATTCACATCACACGGAGAATTTGCAATTAAAGGACGCTCAGAACCAATCGAAGTACTTGTATACAATCAGAGCAATAGTGATTTTCATTAAATCGGAGCGTATCACAAGCCCATTTGAAGATCTAAAAGTGCTGCCCAGTTCAAAGAACATCGAATTTAGCCAAAATAATTCCTCAATAAAACATAATGAAAACAGACATTTAACAATTTTTGGAAAAAAAATTGCAGAAAATTTCAAGTCCAATGTCGAAAATTGCGATTGGCTATCGTCCTAGGGGTACAAACAACCCAGAGGAGAACATTCAAATGACTTTTACTATTACACCGATCTACGCTTTGGCGATTGCAGTTATCTACATGACACTTTGGATGCGGGTAACTGCCAAGCGCGGTGCCATGGGACAATCTATCGGAGACGGAGGCGACGAAGACCTGTTGTTGCGGGTTCGCCAGCATGGAAACTGCAGCGAGTGGTCGAGCTTTCTGTTGATCCTGATGATCCTTGCCGAGGGGATGGGTTCGCCAGCCCTTTATTTGCACATCGGCGGCGCTTTACTACTTCTTGGTCGCATCGCCCATCCGTTCGGTCTCAAGAAGGACGATGCAGGCCATGTATTACGCTATGTGGGCAATGGCTCCAACATGCTAGCGACACTCAACTTCATGATTTGCCTTGGTGTCAATATTCTAGGCCTTTGAAGGTATCCCAAATCCAACCCAATTTAGAAGGAATCAATCCAATGAAATACATGCTCTTGATTTATAACAACCCCGAACAGCAACCCCAATATGGCACACCGGAATTTGAATCTATGATGGGCGGGTTTTTTGCCGCCAATGAAAAAATGAAAGCTGATGGCGTTCTGGTTGATGGCGAAAGCCTCAAGGAACCGGAAACTGCTACCTCTGTGCGGGTAAAAGCGGGCAAAACGGAAACGATGGACGGCCCCTTTGCAGAAACGCGCGAATATCTCGGTGGCTATTATGTGATTGATGTGCCAGATTTAGATTCTGCAATCACATATGCCGAGTTGATCCCGTCTGCGGCCTTCGGCACCATCGAGGTTCGAGCCATGATGGATTATAATCCGGCAGGCTGACTCATGTCGAAAACCACCACCCCGATCGCGATTAACAAGGCCATTGAAGAGGTTCTCAAACGTGATCGGGGGCGTTTAATGGCCGGACTGACTTCGCGCCTTCGCGATATTGAGGTTGCCGAGGATGCCCTTCAAGAGGCGCTGATTTCAGCCATGTCTCATTGGGGGCGGTCTGGTCTTCCCAAATCACCCATTGGCTGGCTGATGAAGGTCGCTCTTAACAAGGGGATTGACCGAGCACGCGCCGTCAAGCGGGAAATTCAAAAGGCTGATGACCTTATGCTGATCAAGCCAAGCCAAATTGAAACCATTGATGAAACACCAATCCCCGATGATCGGCTGGGCCTGATTTTCGCCTGTTGCCATCCCAGCTTGGAGGAAAAAACCCGCGTTGCGTTGACGCTGCGAACCGTTTGCAATTTAACAACCCGCGAAATTGCGGCAGCCTTTCTGGATAATGACACCACCATGGGCCAGCGTTTGACACGGGCGAAATCCACACTTCGTTCCACCGGTATTTCGTTTGAAATCCCGGACAAGCACATCTGGCCTGCGCGACTGGATGGCGTTTTGTCGACAATCTATCTGATTTTCACTACCGGTTATGTGAGTGAAGACGAAAGTGACCGCGATCTTTGCGCCGAAGCTTTATTCCTGCTGCGCCTTCTGGATCGCCTATGCCCCAATGACCCTGAGATCGAAGGTGCATTGGCACTTATCCTGTTGACCGACGCGCGTCGTTCAGCTCGCATCGGCCCTGACGGGTCTTCGGTTTCACCTGAGGACCAAAACCGAGCCAAGTGGGATGCGCGCATGATCATCGAGGGACAGAAGCTTTTATCACAAGCCATAACTCGTGGTCGTCCTGGCCCCTTCCAAATTAAAGCAGCCATTGCTGATTGCCACATGGCGGAACCCGCGCCCGACTGGAAACAGATTTCCCTGTTATTCGAATCTCTATGGGTTCACGAACCCACACCTATTGTTGCTTTGAACTGGGCAATTGTAATGGCAAAGCTTGGCGAAAAGGAATTGGCCCTGTCCAAGATTGAGGCATTGGAGAGCGAGCTGCACGAATTTCAACCCTTTTATGCCGCATATGCCAGTTTGCTCACCCAAATGGGTCACATAGACAAAGCGCGCGCAGCCTATGACACTGCCATTCAACTGGCCCAAAGCCTCTCCAGCCGAAAATTTCTTGAAAACAAACGTGCGAAGCTATCTTGAGTTGATAGAGAGTTACAATTGGGTTGTCGCTATTCCCGAACAGGAATTGAGTTTCTCAGTGACGAACTAGTAGCTGGGGCTGCTGTTCACACCAGGCAGACACAGGGATAAATTTATGGCACTAATCAGCACGACTAGCAGCCTGGCTGTTAGGTCGCGATCTGACCAATCTCAATCTCCTATTCTCGTAACTTCGGGCTCTTAGCAGGCCTTTGTTGTTTATTCCTGTCGTCTTATCCCCCAAATGAATAAGTACTCAAGGGCTTGATGGATGTGCGTCCATTTTCAACGAGTGACTTTCGAGAGTAGCGGACCCTTTAGCAGAACTAGAACACCATTCTTGTTTGCAACGAATCAAGGGTGCGGGAGTTCAAATCTTCCCGAGCGCGCCATTTTCTTTACCAGTTTCAACAGGCTATGAAGTACATCAAGTTTGTTTGTGGTTTTAGAGAGAAGATCACTTTTGAAATTTGAAACGAACACCGAAAAATACGTGTTCTGTTCGAATGATGGTGGTCCACGGAAGAACAACAACAGCCGTTATGACTGCAGCAATCGCTTCGACTGAATTTGTATTTCTTGAAATCCAACTTATGTAGCGGGCATCTGTTGTGTGGCGCAGTGGATGCCACCGCCAACTTCACCAAGAACGTCCACATTAAGTGTTACTACCTCTCGGCCCGAATAATGCTTCTTAAGTGCTTTTTGGGCAATCGCATCAGCTTCCTTGTCACCGAACTGCGCTGCAATCACTCCGCCATTGCAAGCGTAGTAATTTGCATAAGAGGCCACAAAATCAATACTTTTCACGCGTCGAATTTCGGGTTCAGGAATGACTTCTACTTCAAGTTTTGCAGCTACCAATGCATCATGAGTGTCTACCGCTGCAGCGTGAAACGGATCATTCATGTCCGGTTTGTCAGGCAAGTTAATGAGAACTCGACCGGGCCCTGTAAACCGCGCAAGACTATCAATATGGTAGTCTGTGATATCCTCACCCCAAACGCCCGATGACCAAATCATTTGCTCCGCGCCATAGGCGAGCAAAAGGCGTTCCTCGATTTCCTTGCGTGTAAGGCTAGGGTTTCTGTTCTTATTTACCCATGAGCTCTCATGCGCCATCAGCAGTCCGTGGCCATCATGTTCAACACCACCAGCTTCACCGACAACGCCACTTGAAACCAGCTCGACACCAAGTCTCTTGGCAACCTCACTTGCGATGACGGCGTCCCGCTTGTGAACTTGTTTGCTGCCCCATCCATTGAATTGAATATGACTGACGACCAACTTGTCGTTAGGTGTTTTGGCAAATAATGGGCCAGCATCACGACACCACAAGTCCTCGGTTGGAATATTCCAAAGCTTTACTTTGGAAGACAGCATTTTCCGGGCATGTTTGTGATCAGTTTTGTCAGCCAGCATCACCACTGGTTCAAACTCGGCGATTGAGTTTGCAATGTCAGCAATCGTTTGCTGCAGAATGTTGAGAAATTCTGGATCAGGATAAACCTTTCGATTCACTGGCCATTGCATGAACGTCTGTTCATGGCGGTCTTCCTCTGGGGGAACATGTAATGCCAAATGTTCACTTGCTCCAAGTGGCTCCTTCGTCAACCCAAACAATCCAAATGCCATTCCAGTTCTCAATACTTCTCGTCTATTCATTGAGTTTGTCCGACTGCCTATTTTAGTAAACAAATATCAGGATATACAATTTCCGGAAAGTTGGCTTTGAACACAATCCTCTCCTTAGCGGACTTTGAAGCTCACCAAGCGTACAATAACAAAGGGTTCAAAGCGATCATCCCGAAAACTTAAAGGCCAATTAAGCCCAAACGGCTGCTATGCGGACGAAGCGGCGCTAGGGGTAGTGTCTTTCCATGGATACTATCTCAGGCAAATTTAAGCGGTACAACTCATGTTCTGGAACAGGTATTATAGCAACAATGTACGTTAGGTCTGCGCCCGCTTAACCATTCCGAACAAGTCCCGCGGGTCATCAGGATCCGCGATGATATCAAGTTCTTGATAGAAGAGATGATCTTCAAGTTTGTCGCGTAAATATCGTAAGGCACTGAAATCTTCGATCGCAAAGCCTACACC
>CAZEPF010000105.1:0-10347 GCA_964514045.1 uncultured Rhizobiaceae bacterium
ATTATGGATGGCTTCCCACAGGCGCGATGGTGTTGCAGGCATATCCATGTGCTCAATTCCAAAGCCGCGATGAAGCGCGTCTACGACCGCGTTCATGACAGAAGGTGTAGCACCAATGGTTCCAGCCTCGCCTGCACCTTTTATGCCCAGTGCATTTGTGGTTGAAGGCACGTTGCGTGTTTCAAAATCAAAGCCTGGAACTGCATCCGCTTTAGGAGGATTGTAATCCATGAATGATGCGGTAAGCAGTTGGCCCTCATCATCATAGACTACACGTTCTGTCAGCACCTGACCGATACTTTGTACGATGCCGCCATGCACCTGACCCTCCAGCAAAATCGGATTAAGTGTCGCGCCAAAATCGTCCACGATTGTGTATTTGAGAATTTCGGTGACGCCCGTATCAGGGTCAATTTCCAATTCACAAATATGCGTCCCGTTCGGATAGGTTGCTTCTGCCTGTTTAAACTCACCCTCACCTTGCAGGTCTTGCGGGTCTGTTGCTGCGGCAGCAATTTCCTTGAACGAGATCACGCGGTCAGTACCCACAATCCGCGCTTCGCCATTTTCCAGTTGAATATCTGCGGCAGAAGCTTCCAATTCTTCGGCTGCAATGGCTTTTAGTTTTTCAGCCAATTGCTCACTGGCGCGTGAAACCGAAACGCCACCTAACGGAATAGAGCGTGAACCGCCTGTTCCGCCGCCATTTTGTAACTCGTCCGTATCACCTTGGCGCACATCAATGTGAGCATAATCAATACCCAGTTTATCTGCAGCTAACTGCGCGTAGGCCGTAGCATGACCCTGCCCGTTTGATTGGGTGCCGATGCGCAATGCAATAGAACCATCGTCTTTCAAATCCACAAAGGCAGGTTCCGATCCGGCGAATGCACAGGCTTCAATATAAGACGATAAACCAATGCCACGGATTTTTCCATTGTCTGCGGATGCTTTTGCGCGCTCTTCAAAACTGTTCCATTGCGCACGCTCCATGCAGAGTTCCATATGCGCTTGATATTCGCCTGTATCATACATGCGCCCACCTGGTGTGGTGTATGGTAATTGCTCAGGCTTGATAAAGTTACGGCGGCGGATTTCATCAACGCTTATTCCTAGATCACGTGCGCATTGATCGACAAGGCGCTCAATAAGATAAGCCGCCTCGGGACGACCCGCACCGCGATACGCATCAAGAGGCACAGTATGGGTATAACTGCCCCGCATCAAAACAGCCATGCTAGGAATATCATAAAGGCCTGTTGTCATGGTAATGCCAAGGTAGGGAATATAAGGCCCAAAGGCATGAAGATACGCGCCCATTGCAGCGATTAAATCCACATCAATCGCTAGGAATTTCCCGTCCTTATCCATCGCCATCTTAGCGGTGACAACATTATCACGGCCATGCGCATCACTGACAAAATGCTCGCTTCGGTCTGATGTCCATTTAACGGGTTTGCCCAATTTCTTTGCAGCCACCATGCAGAGCGGGTACTCGCGATAGACGAACACTTTTGTGCCAAACCCACCGCCCACATCCGGCGTCATGACGTGAATGTTTTCCGGCTCACAGCCAAACACTCCAGCCAGGACGCGACGTTGACCAAACACACCTTGCGAGCCAACGGTTACATCGTAGCGGGACTTTTCCTCATCCCATGATGCCTGACAGGCACGGCCTTCCATATAGCTTGAAATCAAGCGATTGTTTACGAGCGTAAGCTCGCTGACATGGTCAGCCTTGGCAAAGGCTGCATCTGTTTTTTCGCGATCCCCCATGAAATGCGTGAAGGCCAGATTGCCATCCCCATCATCATATACTTTTGCACTGTCTTCGTTTAGCGCACCCACGGTGTCCACCACGACAGGCAGGCTTTCAAAATCAAGATCGATCATTTCGGCAGCATCACGTGCGAGGGACACAGACTCTGCCACGATGAACGCCATTGCATCGCCCACATGACGTACAATGTCTTTACAAAGGATAGGAATATCACGGTTGCTGGACATGGAACCATCGGGCTGTTTAACCGGAGCGATACAACCGATTGGATTGAGATCGGCAACATCCTCGGCGGTTAGCACCGCATGAACGCCGGGCATATCAAGAGCTGCTGATGTATCGTTGATCGTAAACCGCGCATGTGCCATCGGCGAACGCAAGACGACCCCATGCAACACGCCTTCAAGATGCTTGTCATCAGTGTACATGCCCTTGCCCGTAATGAATGCGTCGTCTTCCTTGCGCAACACGGAAGCGCCCATGCCGAATTTAGCGTGCGTGATCTCGTTCATGGTAATCCCTGGAGAAAAAAGTGTATGTTCATTGCATATATGCATTAAATCCTCAGCGTCGAGCGGGGAATGCGACAATTTCTAATGTTTGCCTTGCGGATATCAGGCTTTGATGTATGGCTAGGCATAAGTAATGATCTACCCATCTCAAATAGCATCGCGTTTCAATCGCTTACCCGGCAATGTTAAGGGTGGCATTCTGCTAATTTTTGCAGCGGCAGGCTTCGGCACAATGGTTGCATTGATCAAACTTGTTGGGCAAAATCTCCACGTCACTCAAATTCTGCTGATACGACAAGCGATCATGGCGATCATTGTTGCGCCTGTGATTTTAAGTGATTTTCCCAACAGTCTGAAAACCAATCATCTTGGTCTGCAACTCTTAAGAATTGTGTTGGCCCTCATTGCTATGGGGTTTGGATTTTCTGCCGTTATCAACATGCCTTTGGCAGATGTCACCGCGATCGGATTTGCCAAGAGTTTCTTCACGACAATCTGTGCGATCTTTATCCTGAAGGAAGTGATCGGGATACGCCGTTGGGCAGCGGTGATTATCGGATTTTTGGGTGTGATGATTGTTCTGCGACCCGGTACGGATAGTTTTACGATCTACGGGATTTACGCACTGGTTGGGGCGGCAGCGGCGGGCGCTGTGATGGTGGTTATTCGTCTTCTTACAAGAACAGAAACCACCACTGCAATTCTCACCTATCAGGCACTCGGTGTGGGACTGGCAGTTGCTTTTCCAGGCATATGGTTTTGGCAGTGGCCGACGCAATTTGAATGGATATTGCTGTTGAGCATGGGCATTATTTCATACGGCGCGCAAATGCTGAACATCATCGCCTATAAACATGGTGAAGCGTCTGTCATGGCCTCTCTCGATTACATGCGGCTAATTTATTCCGTGTTATTTGGCTATCTCTTATTCAGCAATCTACCCGATATCTGGACCTTGCTTGGCGCAGGTGTGATTGTTGGCGCTTCGATTTACACGATCCATCGTGAAGCACAGCGCAAGCAAACCATCATGCGTACTGCAGAGGGGCGCGGGAAAATTCCGTGATCTAGAGCGTGTCTGTAGCACAAACGCCACGGCGTTCAAACGGTTCAATCCAAGCCAGATACGCTCTAAGACAACGCTATTTTCTGAACTTGAAGAGCGCTGACAAAAGCCCTTTGGTTGATGAGTTGACCACTTCGGAAGCATCGCCATTTAACAGAACTGGCTCCAGTTTTTTGGCGAGTTCTTTGCCCAGTTCCACACCCCATTGATCAAACGAGTTGATGTTCCAGATCACACCCTGCACAAATATTTTGTGCTCATAGAACGCCATTATCATTCCCAACGTGTACGGATCGAGCTTGTCATAAATAAACGTGCAGCTAGGGCGATTGCCTGAAAACTCCTTATGGGGATTGTTGCCCGCTTCTTCCAAAGAGCGTCCGTGCATCAAAGCTTCTGATTGTGCCAGACAATTAGACAAAAGCAGTTGATGCTGATGATCCAGATCAGGCTCATGCCCGTTTGCACCCACAAGAAAATCACATGGAATGATTTCAGTACCCTGATGGATCAACTGATAAAAAGCATGTTGACCGTTCGTGCCTGGCTCGCCGAATACAATAGGACCTGTTGCATAATCAATTGGCTCGTTATGCAGGTTCACGCGCTTGCCGTTGGATTCCATATCCAACTGCTGGAGCCAGCGGGAAAAATCTTCAAGACGATTTTCATAGGGTAGCACCGCCAAAGACGAGTACCCGCAGATATTGCGATGCCAGATACCGATCAGTGCCATCATCACCGGAATATTATTGCGTAATTGCGTCTCAGCAAAGTGCCTGTCCGCATCATATGCACCCTGCAAAAATCCGGCAAAACGTTCTGGCCCGATTGCAAGCATTGTGGAAAGGCCGATTGCGGACCAGACAGAATATCGACCGCCTACCCAATCCCAAAATCCGAACGTGCGCTCATCGGGAATACCGAACTCGCGTGTTGCTTCAAGATTGGTTGAAAGCGCACAGAAATGATCCGATGCCTTTTCCCCCACTGCCTGCTGGACGAGCGCCATCGCTGTTCTGGCGTTCGCCATCGTCTCTGCGGTAGTGAAGGTTTTTGACGCGATGATAAATAAAGTGTTCTCAAGTTTTAGACCTGAAAGCACATCAGCAATGTCAGCACCATCGACGTTTGAGACGTAGTGTACGCGCGGACCATCGCAATAAGGGCCTAAGGCTTTTGTCACCATTTTCGGGCCAAGATCAGACCCCCCGATCCCGATGTTCACCACATCGGTTACTTCTCCGCCCGAGACCGTAAATTCGCCAGAACGAACCGAAGCAGCAAATCTCTCCAATCGTGCCAAGACCTCGTTGATCTCAGGCATGACATCCATGCCTTCTAGCAGTACAGGCTTTCCGCTTTTGTTTCTCAGTGCGGTATGAAGCACCGCTCGGTCTTCTGTTGTGTTGATCTTTTCACCGCCCAACATTGCGGCGCGTTTGTCTTCAACACCCATATGAGAGGCGAGATCAACAAGACCAGATATCGCTTCATCATCCAATCGTGTTTTAGAAAAATCAAACATCAGCGTGCCGCACGTTAGCGACATGGATTTAAATCGGTCAGGCTCGTGCAAGAAAAGATCGCGCATATGCGTCTTTGATAAACGTTGCCATTGATTGTCGAGCTTCTTGAAATGCTCTTGAGGAGATGGATGCGTCGTCACTGAATTTTGAAACCTGCTCAAATTGCACTATCAGTAACCTTCTATCGGATTCGGCGAAGCACGGGAACACCATATGCGTACACAACAGGGACAGGCAGTTCACATGAAGAACTACCGGGAGCCAGATTATACGATCAAATCAGTCGATCTGAATTTTGATCTCTATCCTGAGCGGACGCAAGTGACGTCAACTTTGATGATGCAGCGTAATGGTTCAACCACTATTGGTAAGCCGATCACACTTGATGGCGATGAGTTGACGCTCATATCCGTCAGCGTTGAAGGCAAACTTCTGGAACGGTCTGACTATCGCGTAACGCCAGACCAGTTAGTGATTAAGAACGTTCCCAAGAAGCGTAATTTTGAAATTTCGATTTTGACCGAGATCAACCCATCATCGAACACCAAACTAATGGGGCTCTATCGTTCAGGTGGAAATTACTGCACGCAATGTGAAGCCGAAGGGTTTCGCCGGATCACTTATTTTCTTGATCGACCTGATGTGCTTGCCATTTACACCACACGCATTGAGGCTGACAAAACTGATGCACCAATTTTACTTGGTAATGGCAATCCGGTTAAAAAAGGCTCGGCTGGCAAAGGCCGCCATTATGCAATCTGGCATGACCCCCATCCCAAGCCCAGCTATCTGTTTGCGCTTGTTGCAGGAGAGCTTGGCTCCATCCATGAACCCTTCAAAACTGCATCCGGCCGGAAAGTGAAACTCGGCATCTACGTGGAAAAAGGAAAAGAGGAAAACGCTGATTACGCGATGGATTCTCTTGTCCGCTCCATGCGTTGGGATGAAGACGTGTTTGGCTGCGAATATGATCTTGATGTGTTCAATATTGTTGCTGTCTCCGACTTCAACATGGGTGCGATGGAAAACAAAGGCCTGAACATCTTCAACGACAAATATGTATTAGGCGATAAGGACACAGCAACCGATACGGATTTTGCTAATATCGAAGCGATCATCGCGCACGAATATTTTCACAATTGGACCGGAAATCGGATCACCTGTCGTGACTGGTTTCAGCTTTGCCTGAAAGAAGGGCTAACCGTATATCGCGATCAAGAGTTTTCCGCTGATGAACGCTCGCGCCCCGTTAAACGTATTGCAGATGTAAAGCGATTGAAATCAAACCAGTTCCCGGAAGATGCTGGTCCGTTGGCACATCCCGTACGTCCGGAGACGTATCACGAGATCAATAATTTCTACACGGCTACCGTCTATGAAAAAGGTGCCGAACTGGTGCGGATGATAGCAACCCTGCTTGGCGAGAAAAAATTCCGTTCAGGCATGAACAAGTACTTGAAGCGCCATGACGGGGATGCCGCAACCATTGAACAGTTTATCACCTGTTTTGAACAAGCGGCCAAAACCGATCTGCAACAATTTATGCGTTGGTATTCACAAGCCGGTACGCCGCAAATTCAAGTTACTTCAGGTTTTGATAAAGCTAAATCCCGCTTCACTATGGAAGTGGAGCAGGCTATTCCCGATACGCCGAACCAAAAGCGTAAAGCGCCCCATCTTATCCCCCTGAGGCTTGGCTTGTTAGCTGGCGATGGCAGTGAAATCAAACCTGCAAAGATTTCAGGTGCAGACTATGAGGGCGACGTGGTCCATCTGACCAAACGTCGTCATAAACTGGTCTTTGACGGCATTACAGAAAAGCCTGTCGTTAGCTTGAACCGATCTTTCTCGGCCCCTGTCGATATTCATTATCGCCAGACAACACGTGAACTTTTATTTCTGGCAGCCAATGACAGTGATAGTTTCGGGCGTTGGCAGGCGATGCAGACTTGCGCAGGTAGACTGCTCATCAAGGCAGCACAAGCATTTAGGAAAAATGAAAAACCAAGTGCTGACGCTGCATTCATCGAGGTACTGCATGATCTTGTGACTGATGAAACGCTGGAGCCTGCATATCGCGCAAGCTTGATCACACTTCCCTCGGAAGCTGACGTCGCTCAACTCATCGCTAAGAATGTTAACCCCCTGTCTATTCGCTCTGCGCATGAACTCTATACACATGCGATTGGCAAATATTTTGAGGAAAGCCGACCATCGCTCATCAAGCAGATGAGTTCGAAAGAGATGTTTTCACCCGATGCAGAGAGTGCTGGCAAACGATCACTTGTTTCTGTTCTCAATCATTATGGCGTAGCCGCTGGAATGGCAAAGGCCGAAACTGATACGGTAAAGCTCTATAAAAGTGCTGATAACCTCACCGACCGTTTCAACGCATTTGTGACGATTATTCACGTGCATAAAAGCAAGGATGTTAGAGAGACAATTCTTGCAGATTTTTACAAACGATATCGCTCGAACTATATTGTTCTGGATAAATGGTTTTCTGTTCAAGCCTCGCGCCCGGGCAACGCTACTTCGGCGGTCGTTCGGAAATTGATGAAACACGAAGATTTCAGCATGACGAACCCGAACCGGATGCGCGCATTGCTGGGTGTATTTGCCATGGCGAACCAGACCGGATTTAACGCCAGTAATGGCTCAGGCTATGACCTTCTGGCCAAAGCAATCATTCAACTTGATATGATCAATCCTCAAGTGGCGGCACGATTATTAACCGCTTTCCGGTCCTATCGGGTATTGGAGCCTGCACGGAGAAAACTGGCAGAAAAAGCACTTCGTCTTATTGCCGGACAGGAAGTTCTCTCGCCAGATGTTGCCGATATCGTGCGCAGAACGCTTGCGTGAACCTGACCTGATTCAAAACTTTGTGGACAAAGTTCACTTTATTACTGGACAAGGGGATTCTCGCTGATTCAAAGTGGGTCTGATTCGGGTGCGCGGCGCGCTCGGAAAATTACAACGCGAGGAGACCGCCATGGCTCAAACGGAGGCGCACAATGTGCGACGCCGTGAGGGAATTTTACAATTTGGCGGTAAGAAAACAGCCACACTTGTGGCTGGTTATGCCCGCCAGCTAAGCCATCCCGGTTATGAAAGTCTTGTTCGTTACGAGTCTTTTCTGCGGAAGTTGGTTCCTGTTCTCATAGTGTTGTTTTTGGCGATTGCAGCAGTTGCAAGATGGGTGACACTCACCAATCAAGCAGATCAATTGCGTGCTTCCGTTGATAGCGAAATGCACTACATCGCCGAACTGGTGCAGGAAAAACTGCAAAACCTGGAGTTAAGCGACAAAAACCAGGTTGGGAAAATTCAGTTACAAAACCTGCTAGCTGATGCCGTGCCATCGCAATATCTTACGCATAAACGCGAAGTCATTATAAATGGCACTTCTGGCGACATCCTTGCCGTTCTGCCCTATCGCCCTGAACTTCTTGGCAAATCCATAGAAAGTGTCATGGGCGACATCATATTACTGAGAACCTTTGGCAAACGTGCGAACACACAAGATGTGCGCAATATTGCTGGCAAAGAATCTATTGGTGTGCATCGTATTTTACCTGTGCCAATCGGAGGCATCACTCTTACCCAACCCGTACGCGAGACCTTTTCAAACTGGCGCAAAAACGTATCGCTAAACGTGACGCTGTTTGTGGGCACTTCCAGCATTCTGCTTGTGATTTTATATGCGTATTTTGCTCAAGGTGCGCGGGCGCGCGAAGCGGATGCTATTTACACCGAAATTCAGGGACGGTTTGATACCGCACTCACCCGTGGCAAAACTGGTCTTTGGGATTGGGATCTGGCGAGCGGGCAATTCTATTGGTCAAAGTCCATGTACGAATTGCTTCGCATGGAACCAAGTGACGCCATTATCAGCTTCACTGATGTGAACTCACTTGTCCATCAGGGTGACGTAAACCTATACGAACTTGCATGTAATGTTATGGAACAAGGCCTGCAGCAGGTTGAGAAAGTATTCCGTATGCAGGACGCTCATGGCGAGTGGATCTGGATCAGACTCAAGGTGGAAATCTCAGGCGTCGAAACCTCCAAACCCAAACTTGTTGGCATCGCGGAAGACATTACCGAACAACGCCGCCTAGAAAACAATGCACGTAAAAATGACATTCGACTTCATGATGCGATTGAAAATCTACCGGAAGCATTCGTGCTGTGGGATGACCGCAAGCGTCTTGTCATGTGCAACTCTAAATATCAGGAATTGCACAAACTTGAAGCCGACACGCTAAAGCCCGGCATGCAATACGAAGAAATTATGGGCATGGCCAAGACGCCACTTGTCTCCAGCCAACTTGTGCGTGGTCTCAATGATGACGAACGCACCCGCACACTGGAAGCAAAGCTTGATGATGGCCGTTGGTTGCAGATCAATGAGCGCCATACAAAAGATGGCGGGTTTGTTTCGGTTGGTACGGACATCACACCCATTAAGCTTCACGAAGAACGTCTGCTGGATTCAGAAAAGCGCCTGATGGCAACAATTTCTGACCTTCAACAATCGCGTCAAATTCTTCAGGACCAGAAACAACAGCTTGCAGAACTTGCGGAAAAATACGCTCAGGAAAAGCACAATGCGGAAACTGCAAACTGGGCGAAGTCCGAGTTCCTTGCCAATATTTCCCATGAGTTGAGAACACCGCTAAATGCGATTATCGGCTTTTCTGAAATCATGAATGAAGGTCTGTTCGGCAACCTCGGGTCTGAACGCTATGAGGAATATGCCCGCGATATCTATGAGAGCGGAACCTATCTTCTTGGCATGATCAATGACGTTCTTGATATGTCGAAGATTGAAGCGGGCCGTCTTGTTCTGGATTATGAAAACTTCCAGCTTGATAAGATCATCGACGAAACACTTCGTATCGTAACACATCAGTCCGAAGATCAGACCATTCATATCACGGATAATATTGATCCGAGCATCAGCCTTGAAGCGGACCGTCGTGCGATCAAACAGATATTCCTAAATCTGTTGACAAACGCAGTGAAATTTACGGACCAAAAAGGCCATATCCAAATCCGTGCAAAAGAGCGCGAAGGCTTTGTAAATATCTCTATCTGGGACAATGGTATTGGCATTTCCAAACAGGATTTGAAAAAGCTTGGGCGCCCGTTCGAGCAGGTGCAAAATCAGTTCACCAAAAGCCATAAGGGGTCGGGCCTTGGCCTAGCCATTTCGCGCTCTCTGGCGGAAATGCACGGCGGCAAATTGCGGATCAGATCAACCGAAGGCGAAGGCACTATCGTATCGGTGCGCATCCCGCTAACCCAACAAAATTCAGTCGAGGCAAACGCCTAGACACACGTCTTACCCTGCCTACTTGCCCCGGCCCAGTTTCTGGTTCGGGGCTTTTTTTTGACTTAGAGCGTGTCTGTCTTGGATTGCATCGATTTGATGGGTTGGATTTTTGATTT
>CAZEPF010000106.1:0-10150 GCA_964514045.1 uncultured Rhizobiaceae bacterium
CAGAACAAAAAATAAGAACATTAAAAGAACTTATTGATTTTAGTTTTTATTTTCAATGTCTTGTCCATATTGCAAAATAAGAACATTTGTAGTACAAATTAGATCACAAGATAGGTTGTCATCGTCCGGTTCATCAGTGGACAGCGGCAGTCGGGGACTATAACCATCAATATAAGGATGCTAAAGATGGCGCAGAATTCACTGAGACTCGTAGAGGATAAAAACGTGGACAAAACAAAGGCTCTTGAGGCGGCACTCGGGCAAATTGAACGCGCATTTGGCAAAGGCTCTATCATGAAGCTCGGTAAAAACGAGCAGGTTGTAGAGATTGAAACCATTTCCACTGGTTCGCTGGGTCTTGATATTGCCCTGGGCATTGGCGGATTGCCGAAGGGCCGAATTGTAGAAATTTATGGCCCTGAATCATCCGGTAAAACAACCATGGCGCTGCATACGGTAGCCGAGGCTCAAAAAACGGGCGGTATTTGTGCATTTATTGATGCCGAGCACGCGCTTGACCCTGTTTACGCAAGAAAGCTTGGCGTAAACTTGGAAGATCTTCTGATTTCACAGCCTGATACGGGCGAGCAAGCGTTGGAAATTGCTGACACGCTGGTTCGCTCTGGCGCGGTTGATATTTTGGTAATTGATTCGGTTGCTGCTTTAACACCACGTGCTGAAATAGAAGGTGAAATGGGTGATTCCCTACCTGGTCTTCAAGCACGCCTCATGAGTCAGGCTCTGCGTAAACTGACAGCTTCCATTTCACGCTCAAATACGATGGTTGTCTTCATCAACCAGATCCGTATGAAAATCGGTGTAATGTTTGGTTCTCCTGAAACAACAACAGGTGGCAATGCACTGAAATTCTATGCATCTGTGCGTCTCGATATTCGTCGTATCGGTGCCGTAAAAGACCGCGATGAAGTTGTAGGCAACCAGACACGTATCAAGGTTGTGAAGAACAAACTTGCACCTCCTTTCAAACAGGTCGAATTCGACATCATGTATGGTGAGGGTGTCTCCAAAACGGGCGAACTACTCGACCTTGGCGTAAAAGCAGGCCTTGTTGAAAAATCTGGCGCTTGGTTCTCCTACAATTCCGAACGCCTTGGTCAGGGACGTGAAAACTCCAAGACATTCCTAACTGAAAACCCTGATCTCGCAGCAGAAATCGAATTGGCGCTTCGCCAGAATGCAGGCTTAATTGCTGAGACGCTTCTTGAAGGTGAAATCGACAAGAAAGAAATTGAAGAACAGGAAAACCCACTTGAAGCAGATATCGACAAAACCGCTGAGGGATAAGCTTAGTATTTTCTCGATTTAGAAGTGCTGAATTCATTTCATGGCCGCAGTCACACGCTGCGGCCATTTTTATTGGCAAATGCCCTTACTCCAACGCTGGACACACACACTAAGCATGGCTACACAATGCTGTTTGTAAATTCCCATCCATAGACGATGTTTGAAGGCCCTTAAGTCTTCTGACGACGGAGCAAGAGCATGACTGGCGTAAACGAAATTCGAAGCGCATTTTTGGATTATTTTAGCAGTAATGGCCACGCCGCCATTCAGTCCAGCCCGCTTGTTCCAAGAAATGATCCAACATTGATGTTTACCAATGCTGGCATGGTACAATTCAAGAACGTATTCACTGGCCTTGAAACACGTGATTACTCGCGCGCCGCAACTTCACAAAAGTGCGTCCGTGCAGGCGGCAAGCACAATGATCTGGATAATGTTGGATATACAGCACGTCACCACACATTCTTTGAAATGCTTGGGAATTTCTCGTTTGGTGATTACTTCAAAGAAGAGGCAATCACCCATGCGTGGACACTACTAACCAAAGAGTTTGAACTCCCAAAAGACAAACTACTCGTCACGGTCTATCATACAGATGATCAGGCCGCAGAATTATGGAAGAAAGTTGCAGGGCTAACAGACGGTCGCATCATTCGCATTCCAACCAATGATAACTTCTGGGCGATGGGTGACACTGGACCATGTGGCCCCTGCTCTGAAATTTTCTTTGATCACGGAGACCATATTTGGGGCGGGCCTCCCGGCTCACCAGAAGAAGACGGCGACCGTTTTATCGAGATCTGGAATCTTGTCTTCATGCAGTTTGAACAATTGACACCGCAAGAGCGTGTCAACCTACCCAAGCCATCCATTGATACCGGCATGGGGCTGGAACGCATCGCAGCTGTTATGCAGGGCCAGCATGACAATTACGACATTGATCTCTTCAAGGCGTTGATTGCTATGAGCGAAGATCTTACTTCCACTAAAGCAGAGGGCGATCAACAAGCCAGCCACCGCGTAATTGCTGACCACCTGCGTGCATCTTCATTCCTGATCGCTGATGGCGTTTTACCTTCAAATGAAGGGCGCGGATACGTTCTGCGCCGGATCATGCGCCGTGCAATGCGCCACGCATCACTGCTTGGAGCGCAAGACCCGTTAATGCACCGCCTGTTTCCAGCCCTTCGTGACCAGATGGGCAGCGCATATCCTGAACTGGTTCGCGCTGAGGCTCTGATCACAGAAACCTTGCAGCTTGAAGAAAGCCGCTTTCGCAAAACGCTCGAGCGTGGCTTGGGGCTTCTGGATGATGCGACATCAGATCTCAATGAAGGTGATGTGCTGGACGGTGGTACAGCTTTCAAACTCTATGACACCTATGGCTTTCCCCTCGATTTGACGCAAGACGCTCTAAGAAGACGCGGCATCAATGTTGATGAAACCGGCTTTAAAACCGCAATGGAAAAACAAAAGGCGGATGCACGCGCTGCTTGGGCAGGTTCAGGCGAAGCTGCCGATGACCGCATCTGGTTCACTTTGCGAGAAGAACATGGATCAACTGAATTTCTTGGCTATGAAACTGAGATCGCAGAAGGCGTTATACAAGCCATAATCATCGATGGGGAAGTCACATCATCTGCCAAAACTGGTGATGAAGTTTCTCTCGTATTCAACCAAACACCTTTCTATGGCGAAAGTGGTGGTCAGGTTGGCGACTGCGGCATGATATTGGTCGAAGGTGGCAGTGTTGAAATCACGGACACTAAAAAACGCGGTGAAGGCCTTTTTGTTCATATTGGCAAGGTTACAGACGGAACAATCAAAACTGGAATGGCAGCCGAATTGAAGGTTGATCATGCCGCGCGTTCGGGTTCGCGTTCCCATCACTCCGCAACACATCTAATGCACGAAGCATTGAGACATGTGCTTGGCGATCACGTTGCACAAAAGGGATCACTGGTTTCACCAGAGCGACTACGGTTTGATTTTTCACACCAAAAAGCAATCTCCCAAGAAGAACTCGCAGAGGTTGAGCAAATCTCAAACGAGATCGTCCGCCAATCCTCACCGGTCGAAACACGATTAATGGCAGTTGATGACGCCATTGAATTGGGTGCGATGGCCCTCTTCGGTGAGAAATACGGCGACGAAGTTCGTGTTGTATCCATGGGCACCGCCTTACGTGGCGGAGAAGCAGGCAATACATATTCACTGGAACTGTGTGGCGGAACGCATGTTTCCAACACGGGTGAAATCGGCCTGATCCACATTTTGGGAGAAAGTGCTGTATCTGCTGGTGTTCGACGCATTGAGGCGCTAACAGGCGATGCAGCCCTCGCCCACCTTGGCGAACAGGAAAATAGAGTGCGGGAAATTTCTGATATTCTAAAAGTCCCGCCACACAATGCGGTTAATCGTATTTCCCAACTCATGGATGAACGCAAGAAACTCGAAAGAGAACTTGCAGATACCAGAAAACAACTTGCTCTTGCAGGCGATGGCAACACAAACGCCACTGAGCCCGTAGACATCAACGGCATTAAGTTTCTTGGACGCGTTGTAGAAAACATTGCCACAAAAGAACTTAAAGGCCTTGTTGATGACGCTAAACAAGGGCTTGGATCAGGAATTGTCTGTATCGCGGGCGTCTCTGAAGACGGGAAAGCCGGCATTGTTGTTGGTATTACAGAAGACCTCACCAATACGCATAATTCAGTTGATCTTGTACGTGTTGCGTCAGAGGTTGTTGGTGGCAAAGGTGGCGGCGGACGTCCAGACATGGCACAGGCTGGCGGGCCTGATGGCTCAAAGGCACAAGCTGCAATAGAGGCTGTTGCGGCTGTTCTAGGGTCAGGACCCACTAATTAAATAATTCCAATTTAGTGCTTCCTTGCAAACGCTTGGTTAACCATTTTCGCAGATGGTTGACTGAGGTTTTTCAAGGATAAGAGTTATGCGTATCAAATCCGCGTTAGCAGCACTGGTATTTGCAGCCGGAATGGGCACTGCACACGCATCAGACAAGCAGTTCTTTTCTGATATTAAGGGCAATTGGAAAGGCCCTGGCGAAATTGTTGCTGGCAAATATAAAGGCACAAAATTTGTCTGTACTTTTGATGGCCTTGGAACGAAATCCAAATCTAGAATGGAAGTTGATGGCTCGTGCCGCGTTGGTGTATTTTCCCAACCTATGAGCGCCCTCATTATTAAAGCAGGCGGCGAATACGCCGGACGTTTCCTAGATGGTGCAAAAGGCAATGGCATGGATGTTATCGGTGGCCGATATACAAAGGGCCGCTTGGTCGCCGACATTCGCCGTAAAAACCTTCGTGGCATAATGGTTGCAAACCTTACTGATCCCAATGCCTTAAAAGTTACAATTTCAGTCAAACATAATGGCAAACTAGTGCCAGTGATTGGCATAAATTTGGGACGCACGGCTGATAAAGTAGTAACCGGATCAGTGAATTAGTGTCGACTGCCTGTAACGCAAAGACAAATCACCACCAATTGCGACTTTTATTGACCACCGAAATTCCTTGGTGATCCAACGCATCATTCCATTCTTGAAGTGGCTTGCCGCTTATAGAGAGCATTGGCGCTAAATCACACATCGGCTGTAAGACAAACGCACGTTCCAACATTCTAGGATGCGGAATTGTTAATCCCTCTTGGTCAACCTTTTCATCCCCAAAGAGAAGAATATCCAGATCAAGCGTACGTGGTCCCCACCGTTGAAGCCGTTTGCGCTTTAACATTTGCTCGGTTTCCAAACACTGCTCCAGCAGACCTTGAGCAGTTAGACTGGTTGAAACTTCAGCACACGAATTGAGGAAATCTGCTTGGTCTTCAACACCCCAAGGTGGCGTTTTATAGATAGAAGAAACAGCTAGAACGGCGATCTCAGGATGTGCGTCAAGCAAGGTTAGAGCTTTACGCATGGATGACATGACATCACCAACATTTCCGCCAAGACCAATGTAGGCAGTTGTTCTATTCAACGGCATTTGGCTCATAGACTACTGTGACAGCCACATAATCCAGCACGCCCTGAACAGGTGCATTTGGCTTACGAATAGTAATTTCAGCACGCTGCACCATTGGAAACTCTTTGCAAATCGCCTTACCGGTTTCCAAGGCTAGTGCTTCGATCAGGAAACGTCGCTTGCCCGTGATGATGCCCTCAATCACCTGAAAGGCTACACCATAATCAACCGTTCCATCAATGGAGTCTTCTTTCAAGCAGTCACCGGCCTCTACCTCTAATTGCGCATCCACAAAAAAGCGCTGCCCCAAAGTTTCCTCTTCATTGAAGACACCATGTCTAGCGAAGAACGCGCAGTTTTTCAGGTTGATCGTGTAAACAGACATGACTAGTGCATTTCCTTGTTAGCGAGTATGGCATCAACAATTGCCAAAGCATCCTTATTTGCCCGCACATCATGTACTCTAAAGATGGCGGCCCCTTTCATTCGAGCGACAACGCTGGTCGCGGCAGTGCCAATATCACGTTCTTGCGCGTCTCTGCCAGTAATATGTCCGATAAAGCGCTTACGGGATGTGCCGGCAAGCAATGGATATCCAAGCGGAATCAATTCCTCAAAACGCGCTAGTAACTCTATGTTTTCATCACTATTTTTCGCAAATCCAAAGCCCGGATCAAGCACAATCTGATCTCTATCAATGCCAACATTGTTTGTGATCTGTAGTGTTTTTGAAAGAAACCCAAGTTGATCGGCAATAACATCTTCTTGCTTCTGGCGTTCACGACCCGTGTGCATGGCGCAAAGTCCAGCGCGATATTGGGCAGCAACGACTGCTATTTCAGGCTCACGCTGACACCCCCAAACATCATTGATGATATGTGCCCCAGCCTTGACCGCGAGCTCTGCAGTTTGCGCGCGATAGGTATCAATCGAAATTAAGCCAATCGCTAATTCAGACAAGGCTTCAATGACAGGCAGCACTCGGTCTTGCTCTTCTTGCGCTGAAACTTCCTTCGCGCCTGGGCGCGTAGATTCGCCACCAATATCAATAATGGCAGCCCCCTCATTGATCATCAATTTGGCTGAAGCAATCGCTGACTGAAGGGTATCATTCTCACCGCCGTCAGAAAACGAATCCGGAGTGACGTTTAAAATACCCATGATGATTGAACGCGCACCGATTTCAACTTCATGACCATGCGCAAGCAACCACTTTTTTGGTGTGAAAGGATCAATATCATTCATCGGGACGGTATAATCCTAGTATAGTTCACATTTAACGTGACAGAGCATCTAAACACCCAAGCCATATAGCGGTTTGCAAACAAACGGTCCAACATAATTGATTGCACTTTGAAGCTTCACAAACATTACATGGGCTAACAATTTATATCCTTGCCCACATTACGGAATGCCTGTTACGTGAGCAGATGAAGTTCCCGATGTTCAAATCCTCATCATCAATTGATTTTTTATCGCCGCCTGTCTTGTTGATGGGGATGGCTGCAGTCATGCAAATTGGTTTTGCGCCCTGGTTGTTGATGGTCAATAACTTTGCCGTTGAGGTACTTTCATTTTCAGGTCGCGAAATCGGCATTCAACAATCAATCAGAGAGATTCCCGGCTTCCTCTCGTTTGCAGCTGTATTTTTACTGCTTCTGGGCCGTGAACAAACATGGGCCTATATTTCATTGCTATTGCTGGGCGCTGCAGCCGCCGTTACAGGCTACTTCCCTACATTCACAGGTTTCCTGATCACTACATTCATATCGTCAGTCGGCTTTCATTATTATGAGACCATGCACCAATCGCTGTCATTACAATGGCTACCAAAAGCAACTGCTCCCGCGACCATGGGTAAAATTGTTGCGGTAGGCTCTTTTGCGCAACTGGCAGCCTTCGCATTCGTATTTGCAGCAAGTGCATGGTTTGCAATGAATTTCACTCAAATATTCCTCGTAACAGGCATTGCTGCCTGCATAGGAACACTTTGGCTGTGGAAACAATTCCCTTCCTTCAATGATGGTACGCCACAGCATAAAAAACTGATCTTGAGAAAGCGCTACTGGCTCTACTACGCGCTCACCTTTATGGGGGGCGCCAGACGGCAAATATTTATGGTGTTTGCCGGCTTTATGATGGTTGAAAAATTCGGCTTCAGTTTGGAGCATGTCACGCTTCTAGCGATTGCAAATGTGTTCCTGATGATGATCGTTGCGCCGCTAATCGGTGGCTGGATTGTAAAATTTGGTGAGAGAAACATCCTGACGCTGGAATATATAGGGCTGGCAATCGTTTTTGCGGCCTATGCTTTCGTAGAAAGCTGGGAATTAGCGGTTGCATTATATTTGTTAGACCACGCTCTGTTTTCTATGGCGATTGCAATGAAAACCTACTTCCAAAAGATCGCTGATCCAGCTGATATAGCCCCAACAGCTGGGGTAGCCTTTACCATCAACCATATTGCCGCCGTATTCATTCCGGTATTATTCGGTTTAATCTGGTTGATTAGTCCTTCGATAGTGTTCTTGGCAGGGTCAGCAATGGCTCTTTTATCTCTTGTTTTGGCAAGGTTCATTCCAGCAGCGCCTGCGAAGGATAACGAGTTTGTTTGGAGTGAAGCGCGACATGACACTTGATGTTGCTGACATTCTGACAAATATTCAACTGGTGACACACTTGCGGAAGCGTATTTTTGGCGACACTTAAAACCCTGATTTCTACGGTGATAATTCTCATCCTCACCTCCTGCACGCCTGTAGGGGAACGCACAATGTTGAGCGTTGGATATTACACGGTAAGTGGCGAATCTTTTAGTGAGCTCGATAAAGACATTAAACTGCATGGTCCAAGTGTAACAGGCGTTGGGAAAGCCCTCGCCTCAACTGACCTTAGAATGAAACCCAGCATTCAATATGCACGCAAAACGCGTTCTTGTTTCGTTGAATCAGCCAGAATCAATGTCAAAGCAAGAGTGACACTGCCCCGCCATTCAAAAGAGAGCAGTTTGAAAAGCGAATTGGCAAAGGCTTGGGATAATCTATCGGATTATGCTGAAGTTCATGAGGCTGTGCACCTAGCAATCGCAGATCGCTACGCTTTAGAAATGGAAAGAGCCATAAAAGCGTTAAAGCCCCGTGCAAGTTGTAGCCTGATGCGCGAAGATGTAGATGCAGAGTTTTCCAGACTTTTCGAACAGCATCATCGGGCGCAATTACAATTCGATGCCGATGAGCGCATCAGAATTAAAAAACTCTTGGTTCAAAGCAGGAATCAACAGCAAGGTTAAAGTCACAAAAAGGCTTGTTAACCTCTCATATTTTCGATACCTCGTCGGCTGCCTATATGTATTTTCAGGAGCCGAAAAATGAGTGCAGAAAACCAACCTACAATCGTTAAGTCTTGGGATGAATGGTCTCCTCTAAAACACGTGATTGTAGGCGTTGCCGATGGTGGTATGATTCCTCCATCAGAACCTGCTTTGGATGCCAAGGTACCAGAGGACAGCGATATGCGTGGCCAATGGGGCCCCCGCTCGCAAGAATCTGTAGACAAGGCAAACGAACAACTCAATAATTTTGCTGGTGAACTTCAAAAACGTGGCGTTCGCGTTGATCGACCTGCGCCGTTTGACTTTTCTCAACCCGTAGGAACACCTGATTGGGATAATCCAGCATCTTTTGGGTGCATGCCGCCACGTGATGTACTTCTGACGGTTGGCAAAGAAATGGTTGAGGCAACCATGTCCTATCGTTGCCGATTCTTTGAATATTTGGCATTTCGCCCGCTTCTACAGAAGTATTTCGAAGAAGACCCGAATTTCCGTCATACCGCAGCGCCAAAACCACGCATGACCGATGCCTCATATCGTCCTGACTATTTGTCTGAAGAAATTGGCGTTGAAAAACGGTTGGAATGGACTGCAGACAAGTTTTTCGTCACAACCGAAGAAGAACCGATGTTTGACGCAGCTGATGTGTTACGTTTTGGCAAAGACCTCATCGTTCAGCATGGTTTTACAACCAACCTGAAAGGCATTGACTGGCTACGCCGCCATTTTCCCGATCATCGTGTTCGCGCTGTAAACTTCCCCGGCGATCCCTATCCAATTCACATCGATGCAACCTTTACACCGATTAGACCGGGTCTAATCATCAATAATCCGGAACGCCGCCTACCCGATGACCAGCGCGAATATTTCCATAAGAACGATTGGGAAATCATCGATGCAGCGCGCCCTGCACACAACTCGCCGCCAGCATTATGCTATTCGTCTGTATGGCTATCTATGAACATTCTGATGATCGATGAAAAAACGGTTTGTGTTGAAGCTTCAGAGGTTAATCAGATGGAACAGTTTGATAAATTAGGCCTTGAAGTCGTGCCAATTCCATTCCGTGATGCCTATGCGTTTGGTGGGGCACTACATTGCGCGACAACAGATGTATTCCGCGACGGCGATTTCGCAGATTACTTCCCAAAACAGTGATTTAAGTCAATAAGTTAGGCGTGATCAGAAACTGATTACGCCTGCTTTTCTGGAATGCGCACCACGAGACCGTCAAGCGCGTCACTCACCTTGATCTGGCAGGATAGTCGTGAGTCGTCTTGCACTTCCCATGCAAAATCCAGCATGTCCGCTTCCATAGGTTCCGCACCGCCAACTTTTTCAGCCCATGATGCATCCACATAAACGTGGCAGGTAGCACAAGCACATGCACCACCACATTCTGCTTCAATACCAGGAACAGAATTTTTTATGGCGTTTTCCATGACCGTACTACCATTTGCAGCATCGATCTCAAACTTTTGGTCATCGTGAGTGATATAGGTGATTTTAGCCATATGTGCGTACC
>CAZEPF010000107.1:0-10085 GCA_964514045.1 uncultured Rhizobiaceae bacterium
ACATATTCCTTTCTATTGCTTTCAGTCAGTAAGACCTTACTGACGCACTCGCTTTTTGCCGAAAACAGGCAATGGCAACATAAAGATTACAAACAACACTAATGCTCCAACAACAATGCTTGGCCCTGCAGGCGTGTCCCATTCGAGTGAGCCGAATAGGCCAGCGAAAACCGCCCCCATGCCAATTAGAGCAGCCAACACAGCCATTTGTTCAGGTCCGCTGGCTAACCTTCTGGCGGTTGCTGCGGGAATAATAAGCAATGCTGTTATGAGCAGAACACCAACGATCTTCATGGAGATCGCAATGACGGCTGCCATTAAAAGCATAAAGATAATATTTGCCCGCTCGGGGTTCATGCCCTCTGCTTGCGCCAGTTCGAAATTTACTGTTGCCGCAAACAGTGATTGCCAGATCAATAACAAAATGATCAGCACCACAGCGCCCCCACCCCAAACAATGGCTATATCGAGTGGCGTGACAGCAAGGATATCTCCAAATAAAAAACCCATCAGATCAACCCTTACCCAAGTCATGAAAGCCAATGCCACAAGACCTACAGCAAGTGCTGAATGAGATAACAAACCTAGTAGTGCGTCGGCTGAAAGCGTTGCGCGTTTCTGCAGTAATAAAAGTGCAAGTGACACGCAAACCGACACGGCAAAAACAGCCAGCGTAACGTTGACTTCAAAGAGTAATGCCAATGCCACACCAAGCAGTGCAGCATGGGAAAGTGTATCTCCAAAATAGGCCAGCCTGCGCCATACAATGAAACAGCCAAGGGGGCCCGCCACAAGTGCAACACCTGCACCAGCAATCAGTGCCCGAGTGAAGAAATCATCTAACATCGGTATCGGCTTCCTGCGTTAAACCATCATCTTTGTCTTCAGGTGAACTCTGCTCATTATCTGGATGACACGTATTAGTTATTGTCCCATCTGTCTGGCGAACCCGCCCGTCCGGAAGATGTTCGTGGTCGTGACTGTGTTCATATATTGCCAGTCCTGATGTAGCCCGTGATCCAAAGAGTTGCTTATATTCAGAACTCGAAGCAACTTTTCTAGGAGTGCCTGAACAACAAATATGGCCATTGAGGCAAATGACCCGATCAGTTGCCGCCATTACCACATGCAGGTCATGTGATATGAGCATTACACCGCAATGTAGCTCATCGCGAATGCTTTTTATCAGATCGTAGAGGGCAATTTCACCATTAAAATCCACACCCTGAACGGGTTCATCCAGAACCAATAAATCCGGTTTGGAAGCCATTGCACGGGCAAGCAGAACCCTTTGAAATTCACCACCGGACAGTGTGCGAACTTCAGATTTTGCGAGATGGGAGACTTTAGTTGCCTCCATCACTTCACGTGCTTCTTTAGCGCTTATTTTTGTGGTGAGACTCATAAAGCGTGACACACTTAGTGGGAGCGTCCAATCAATTGACAGTTTTTGAGGCACGTAGCCGATCTTCAAGGATTGGCGTCGTGTAGCTGTCCCCTCATCAGGGTCTAAAATCCCAAGTGCAAGTTTTGCTGTTGTGGACTTACCCGACCCATTAGGACCGATCAAAGTTACAATTTCGCTAGGCTCCACGGTCATATTAATTCCACGTACAAGCCATTTTCCAGACCGAAATATTCCAGCATTATCAAGTGCAATCAGGGATTGGGTTTTTTGAAGCATAATAAAAAAGTGGCTGAGTGGTTTTGCTGTTGATCTGACTTATTGCACACGTTATACAATAACACAAATATGTTATTTAATTACGTTACATTCGAAAACCAACGGGAGTTCACCATGCGTTTCGTAAAGTCAGCCCTTCTTGCCTCAACTCTTCTTTCTGCTGGGACTTTTTCCGCACAGGCTGATGTCAATGTGGTCACATCAATCAAGCCAGTTCACTCTTTAGTTGCTGCCGTTATGAAAGGCGTAAACGAACCAAGCCTGATTGTTGACGGTGCAAGCTCCCCACATACTTACGCACTGAAACCCTCACAAGCTGCCGCACTTCAGGACGCAGATATTGTATTTTGGGTTGGGCATGAGCTTGAAGCTTTTTTAGAAAAGCCGTTGGAAGCCATCGCAAACAAAGCCAAGACCATTGAATTACTCGACGCTCATGATCTGGTTAAACTTGAATTCCGTGAAGGTGGTGCATTTGATGATCATGCCCACGAAGGTGGAGAGGATCATAGCGAACACGCACATGATGAAGAAGGGCATGATAAAAAGGCAAAAGCTGAACATGATCATGACGAGCATAAACATGATGATCATGCCGAAACAAAACACGACGACCATGATCATGGCAAAAAAGCAGACGCTAAACATGATGATCACGATCACGAGGAACATGCCGATGCGCATGAAGGTCATGACCATGGCAGTTTTAATCCGCACGTCTGGCTTGATCCGCTAAATGCAAAAGCTTTTGTGCATGAAATAGAAGAAACACTTGTAGAAGCAGACCCGGAGAATGCTGATACATACAAGGTCAATGCAGAAGCGGTTTCAAAGCGCCTTGATGATTTAGTGGTCGAAGTTAAAACCCAAATGGACCCCATCAAAGAAAACGGTTTCATCGTTTTCCATGATGCCTATCATAACTTTGAAAACCGATTTGGGTTATCGGCAGTTGGATCCATCACTGTATCGCCCGAAGTTTTACCCGGCGCAGAACGGGTAAAAGAACTTAAGGCCAAAGTGAAAAACCTTAGTGCATCTTGTGTATTTTCCGAGCCGCAGTTCGAGCCAAAGCTGGTTAAAACAGTAACGGAAGGAACGCAGGCAAAAACTGGTATTCTTGATCCTTTGGGAACCGCTATAGAAAACGGACCTGAATTGTACTTTACGCTCATTCGCGAAATGGCCGTATCGTTCAAAAACTGTCTTTCAGAATCAAGCTAACACCTCCTAATAAATAATGAGTAGCTATCAGCTGCTCATTATTTTGTGCCCATAAATGCAATAATAAGACGCTATGCAGAGGAGTCTTGCGTATGATGGTGAAGCCCTCTTCATTACACTGCTTCACCGTAGCAATAAGCCCAAACCCTCGTATTCTGAACGATAACCCTTATATAAAGGAGTATGAACAGACGTCGATTTATCCAATCATTGGCTGCGGTATTTACTTTGCCTGCCATTCCAAGCCTGCCCCTTCGGGCAAGTGCTGCGGTCCTTCCAGCGGCTACAAAAGTACCAGTTAAAGCTCGGTCTTGGGCGGTCTATATGTCTACTCTTCATGGAGAGTGCCCGCCCCATGCATTGCAAAGCATGCTGAATATTTCAGCTGGTGATGCGAAAAGATACGTCAGTCAATTGATTGCCGAAGGTGTAATCAAGCCAAATCCTCTTTTACACAGATCAGTATCGAAACTGATAAAAAGCAATGATGATGGTCTATTGGATAGGATCAAAAAGCGGCTTGAAATGAAGACACAGTCTCAAGCAGACGAACCACAAATTTTGGAAGATTGCGATTCACCTGACTGTACAAACCATGACGCTAGTCCATTAGAAGAATTTCCTGACGCTGGTTTGGAAGCCATAAACGAAGATACAACACAAGAACCAACTGCGGATGAAAACGAAGCTGCTGCGGTAGGCACTCAATCGCACGAAACACACAGCTTATAAATCGATGCACTCGCGCGGCTGAGTTTTATCGTTACAAAACGTTCCTGTGAACTTCGCCAACTGTGGAAGCACTTTACTTATCCATTTTCACTTTTTGGCGCTGCATACCGAGGCCACTAATCTCCAACTCCATGACGTCGCCATTTTTCAGGAACTTTGGCTTTGGTTTAATGCCCATGCCTACACCAGGCGGAGTGCCGGTCGAGATTACATCGCCCGGATGAAGTGTGAAGAGATGCGATAGATGTTCGATGATTTCCGCAACTGAGAAAATCATTGTCGATGTATTGCCCGTTTGCATTCGCTTGCCGTTTACATCCAGTGACATATCAAGCGATTGTGGGTCTTTGATTTCATCTTTGGTGACTAGCCAAGGTCCAGTCGGGCCAAACGTATCACACGACTTTCCTTTGGTCCACTGCCCCGTCAATTCTGATTGGAATGAACGCTCTGAAACATCATTACAAATACAATATCCAGCTACATATTTAAGTGCGTCTTTCTTGGATATGTATTTTGCTTTACGTCCAATCACGACGCCAAGCTCTACTTCCCAATCAGACTTCTTTGATTTTCGCGGAATAGAAACCGTATCATTCGCACCGATGATGGCTGAGTTTGCTTTCATGAACAAAATTGGATGGTCTGGAATTGGAAGATTGGATTCAGCAGGATGGTCGGAGTAATTGAGACCAATACACATAAACTTTCCAATGTTCCCAACGCAGGGACCAAAGCGTTGTTTGCCCTTTACCAAAGGCAATTTAGTGTGATCAAGTTTCTTTATGGATTGCAGAGAACTTGGTGACAGCATGTCTCCTGAAATATCGTCTACATGTTTGGACAAGCAGCGCAACCTACCTTCATCATCAATCAATCCAGGCTTTTCCTGACCCGATTTTCCATAGCGTACAAGCTTCATAGTAATCCTCTAATTAGTCTTTGGGAATTTGTTAGGATTTTGAATCACTGGCCTGACCAGCCACCATCAATGACGTGAGCATGGCCTGTCGTGAATGCGCTTTCATCCGATGCCAAATATACAACGAGTGCTGCGATTTCTTCAGCAGTTGCAATACGGCCCATAGGTTGGCGCGCCACAAAGGCTTTCATTGCAGCGTCATAATCCCCCGTTGCATGAAGGCGTTCATGCAGTGATGGGCTTTCGACAGTACCGGGACAAATACAATTACAGCGGATACCTTTCTCGATGTAGTCTTTCGCAACTGATTTTGTGATCCCGATAACACCAGCCTTGCTCATGCCATATGCAAAGCGATTTGGGACACCAATGACAGATGAAACTGCAGAAGACATATTGATGATAGAGCCTTTGCCTTTTTTCAACATACCTGGAAGTGCTGACTGAATAGACCAGAACATAGCACGCATGTTCAGGTTGGTCGCAAAGTCCCACTCCTCGTCTGTGCACTCAAGAATGGTTCCATTATGAACAAATCCCGCGCAGTTAAAGAGCACGTCCGGATCAGCACGTTTTACACCTGCTTGAATTGACTCTTTTGATAACGCATCCAATTCAAAGGTCTCGACATTTTCAATCTTACGTGCGTCAAGATTAGCGAGGGTTTCGCTGTTTATATCCGTAGCGAATACATGCGCACCTTCTGCTGCGAGTGCCAGCGTTGAGGCAAGTCCGATACCTTGGCCTGCTGCGGTCACTAAAACTTTCTTTCCACTTACTCTGTTGCCAGTCTGCACAATATTATTCCCTATAGATTATCTGATTGCATTGATTACCGAATTTACATTCGTAACGGTTGAAACGCTTGTAAGACCAAATTCTGTTGCTGCTCTGTGCCACTCGTCATTCATGGTAGAGCAAGCATCTTCAGGTACAAAAATCACATAGCCTTTGTCTGCTCCGGTACGCGCCGTGTGTTCAACCGACATATTTGTCCAAGAACCCGTATTGATAATTGTATCGCGGCCAGCACCTTTAATATAGTTTTCCAGCCTGCCACTTTCCCATGCACTCATCGTCATTTTTTCGACAATCAAATCACCGGATTGTGGCTCAAGACCAGAAACTGGAGCAACACCCCAAGTTCCCCGCACAAGTGCATTTGCCTCAACCAGACCTTCCATTAAGGGAGAATTTTGCGACATTGCAGGATGACCAGGCTCTGCTACCAGCCATACATGAATGACCACCACACCGGCTGCTCTACACGCTTCGGCAAGGCGCCTAATATTTTCAACAACATTTTGATCTTTGGCGTGTTGCGGTGAGCCTGTATCCGCAAATGCGCCCCCGTCAATCATCACATCATTTTGCATATCCTGAATTATGAGAACCGATTTCTTAGGGTCGATTTTCAAATTACCCTCTATTGTAACAGGTGATGACTGTGCGGCAGAGTTTTGGCTCCGCGTTGAACCGCTTGCATTCATGAAGGGTTCGTTTCTTGGCCGCGCTTTGGTTTTTACCGCATAGAGTGATGTTGTAGATGGCATAAATAACGTATCCCAGTTATCGCCACCCCAATGGAGGTTTGCCACCAATTCTGGCACCTGAATTTTACCCAATAACATTCCATGGAATGAATACACCCATACGCCGCCGGGTGCTGTTACCCAGACGTTTCCATTGGTATCTGCCTTCATTCCATCGGGCCGGCCTGGCTTTGAACTATCTTCAATACCACTGGCAAAAATACGCCCGTTTGTGAGTTGGCCATCGGCCTGCACATCAAACATACGAATATTAGCTTGCTCAGTATCGTTCACCCACATCCATTTTTCGCATGGGGAAAAGCACAACCCATTGGGCTGGCCAAACATATAGCGGTCCGTTACGAGTTGCGGCTCATCTCCGGGTTTATGGTTTGGTGCCAAGCGGAAAACTGCCTTGAAACCCAATTGCACTTCACGCGGCACTCCGAAATGTTCTTGACGGCCAAAGGACGGGTCCGTGAAGTAAATTGAACCGTCAGATTTCACACAAATATCATTGGGTGAATTCAGTTCTTTTCCCTCAAAGTGAGAACACAAAACTTCACGCGTTCCATCAGGTTTGAACCTCGTAACGCTGGACGTTGCATGTTCACACGCTAGCAAATTCAGATCCTTGTCGTAGGTTAGTCCATTTGCCATGTGTGAGGGACGCATGACTTCTGAAATTCCAGAAGCATCCCATCGCCGCCGAACATCACCCGGCATATCGGAGAACAAAAGATACTTATCTACCGGATGCCAAATGGGTCCTTCGGAAAAAATAAAGCCGGACCCTAACTGAGAGACAATTGCGCTCTCATCAATCAAATCACGAAATGAATCATCAACTATTGTGTAAGACATTTTTCTCTCCAAATTACCGATAAGATTCCAGCGTAATTTACATAGGGAACCAATCTTTATTAGGAACTGATTCAACCATCGGACCAGGCACACTCATGCCCATACGGCCAACCACTTTTTGGTTTTCAATTTTCGCAGGACGGTCATGTACCGGAAGCAGGAACTTGTAGTTGGTGAGCAACTTTTTAATTGCGCCCTTTTCTTCCCGCTTAGAACCAGAATGGTTGCCGGTCACACGCGGTTCCATGTAATTATTGGTCATAACATGGTTCACAATCTGATCGTTGAAATCATAGATCACATCCCCACAGATACATGCCAAGCCTTCAGCGGTTTCCACGATCACATTCATGGACCCCTCTGTGTGTGCGCCAGCAGCTTCACACCAAACACCGGGAATAATTTCTTCTGCAGTTGTGATCTCCAAATCAAGAAAACGCATTGCTTCGGGTTCATAAATACGATCAACCAAATGCTTGATATCGGGCTTTGGATATTGCGGATACATGATACCGGAAACAGAAAATTCCATTTCACGACGGTTGATAACTACTGTTGTATTCATAGGAAAGAGATCATCTTTACCCGCGTGGTCGATGTGTAAGTGTGTGTGAAGCACATAGCGCACGTCGCCCATTTTAACGCCGTGGCGAGCAAGCTGATTTTCGATCATCGTGTCATGGGATTGCAGCCCACGCATACCCAACGATTCCATGATTGCATTATCACGATAGCCCGTATCGACAACAATCGGATAAGCGCCACCTAAGATCAAAAATCCATAAACCGGAACACGTCTTACGCGCCCGCATTCATGTCCCAGAACAAGAAAGCTTGTTTCAAGTTCGATATCTCCGTAATCGAGAACGTGAATTGTGAGTGCCATGGTATAATCCTCCTAAAGATTTCGATAATGCGCGTCACAAGGCTAAAGCCCGTAGACTCGCCTTGCCGTTTTTTCAAAAATTGCGTGTTGTTGATCACTCGACAGAACTGCCGTTGCTGTCTGAAATGCTTCAAAAAGTTGAGCGTAGCTGGTCCATAATTTCTCAATAGGAAAGTTGGATCCATACATGCACCGATCCGCGCCAAAGATTGCAACCGACCGCTGAATCATATCCGAGATGAAGGATGGGTCGTTCTTGTGAATAAACGTGCCAAAGGCTGACAGCTTATTCATGACATTGGGAGATGCTGCGAGCATTCGCATACCCTTGTCCCAAGCCTCAATTCCTTCCGCGGACATATCTTCCAGCATTCCTGAATGTTGTAGGATGAAGGTAACATCTGGACAGTCTTGGGTGAGGTTTGCAGCTTCTTTCATTTGGGGGGCGAAGACCTGAAGATCAAAACTCCAGCCATAGTCGGCAAGATGTTTCATATTGCGATTTAGGTTTTTGTCGCTGCAAATGTCAGCTCTAGATGCAAAACGGTATGTTGGGTTTTCATGCCAATGTAATTGCTGACGAATGCCACATACAGACTTCACCGTCGCAAGTTCGTCCAACTGAGGCCGCACATCATCAACCGTAAAATCTGCGTAGGCAACAATGGCGTGTGGCCACCCTGTTTGATCAGCGACAGACTGTACCCATTGCGCCTCAGCTAATGCTTGTCCAGATGCCCAGTTTGCCTGAACATAAACGGACTTCTGGATGCCAAGCCCTCTTATGTCCTTGTGATATTCTTCAATCAGATAATCCCGCTTTATAGCGCTGTACTCGCCAAAAATACGGGGTTGGTCTGGCCCTGATAACCATGGCAAATCTGCCTGTCGCCAGATATGATGGTGCGCGTCTATCATGCTGCGCGTCTCGTCTGATGATCAGTTAGCGCAACGATATGCTCACAAATACTTGCAAGAGAACCACCATCTGAAAGACTGGTAAGATATGGTCGCGCAACCAGCAAGGCTTCTGTCTTTGGAACATAGTTTTCATCTGCTGCAAGCGGGGTAAGCCAATCCACCCGCCATGCTAACCGCGAGATACGGCGTACCGCATCCACCATTTCATTTGGGTTGTCGCGCTCTAAGCCATCAGACAAAATCTGCACGGATGCACCTCGCATCGTAGCGGCAAATCTTGGCACAGACAGGAGTGCGTTTAAGGCTTCACCAATGCGCGTTCCCCCATCAAAGTCAGCGATCAACCTGCTGACATTATCAAGCGCTTGTTCCACTCGTTGAACTTTCAAAGCGGGTGTAATGCGTGTCAATCGTGTACCGAATGTAAATACTTCAACCGCGTCTGCGACCTGCATTAAAGTATGCGCAAATCTAAGGGATGTTTCTGACTGCTCTTTCATCGAGCCTGACACATCAATCAGTAAAACGAGGGTGCGTTGTTTGGTTTTCTTCTTGGTATGAAACAGCTCAAAAATTTCACCATCACGTTGAACTGCTTGCTTAAGCGAGCGTTTCATATCAAACGCGTCACCCTTACGCGATGACTTCCGGCGGCGAGAGTTTTTTCGTGGCAGGCGTTTATGGGCCAATCTGGCAAATTGCGACAAAACCTCATCATCGCTGAGATCTTCAAACGTACGATGCGAAAGTGCTTCTGTTACAGAGACTTCACCTCCTGCCTCTTCTTCGTCCTCTTGGACTTCAATCTCTTGCTCACCGCTTGCTTCTTCAAATGCATCAACACCGTCATCTTCTTCATCTAGCTCGGTTGGTGCTGACACAGTTTGCCCAATAAAATATGCTCTAAATAGCGCGTCATATTCTGCTTGCCGTTCCTTAGGAATCGCCAGCATTGCCAAACCAGCTCGGCGAATATCCGCCATATTAGTTGGTCCTAACAGGCCAATTGCCTCCAAAAAGGAAATTGTCTGGTCTGTAGAAATGGCAAAGCCATGGGCCCGTAGAATAGCAGGAAATTCAACAAACGGTTTTGCTGCGAAAGGAAGCGTCATGCGGCAACCCCTTGCAGAATACTATCAAGATGCGGACGCACATATTCCAGATCATCATGGTCTTTTAAGGCAACGCCAATGGAACGGCGGAAAGCTTCCGGCCAAGGTGAGCCTTGGGAATTAAGCAATGTTGCGGCTTCTGACCATTCAACGGTTTCAGCAACACCGGGAGGTTTCACCAAAGGATGTTCTCGAAGTTGAGTAACGG
>CAZEPF010000108.1:0-10056 GCA_964514045.1 uncultured Rhizobiaceae bacterium
AATGGTTGTAAGACGATCGGAAAACATTCCCAATAATATATCGCCTGCATCATGTCCGTGTGTATCATTCACCCGCTTGAAGCCATCCAGATCAACAAACAAAAGCGCGCCTGTACTTTGTACACGAACCGTCCGGCGAATGGCCCTACCAAGCTCCTTTCTAAAGAACTCACGGTTGGGCAACTTGGTGGTTCCGTCTACGTAAGCAAGATCATAAATTTGCTCAATGTTACCTTTGAGCGTTTCAATCATCGTCGAAACAGCATTACCTAGGCTCTTGATTTCGCGAGGTCCCTCAACGGGCACGCTCACATTAAGATCACCACGCGAAACCTCAATCGCCGATGATGACAAACGTTTCAACGGTTCCGTGATCTGGCGCGCAAACATACCTGCAAGCAGTAAACCTAGAAGAAAAATAGGAACCGATGTATACAAATTTGACTGAATAATTGGAACGACGGCCTCACCAAATGAAGGATTGCTGTACCGAACCAGAATTGATCCCAAAATACCATTTCTGTCTACTAAGGGTTCCGCAACGGTGATTACTTCGTCCGTAACAGACACGACTGCCTGACCAGTTTTCAACGTTTGGTTTTGTTCTTCGAAGTTTTCTGTCGCTAAAAGCGTTGGTGTTAAAATATCACCATCAAGGTAGAACGTCTTATTTGCATCAACCACCAAAACTTGAAGCACGTTTGGCCGTTTAAGAACCTCACTTAGGATGCCTTCTATTTCTTCAAGTTGAATGAACTCGAATTGTTTCTCAAGGCTTCGCGCCACAACGTGTGTAATAGATTTTGCCGCTTCAAGTCGTTGAATCCGTGCGCTCTCAGTGTCACTTATCGTGCTTGCGACCAATTGGGCAATCATCAAGAAAAATGAAACACCCAATATCAATGCGGTTAAACGGAAATAGATTCCGCTCGCAAAGCTTCTTACCCAGTCACCCATATCATTCTTAAAGGCATCATGCCTTTTCCCTACTCACGCATGATCATGCATATGGAAAGGGAACAAACTGTAAATTATTCTCAAATTTGAATGAGTTGGTTAATGCTTCGTTAGATTATACCCATTGCCCTAAATGGATTTCTACGGCATGAATTAAACTCGCATTCCAATCGGATATATCCCAAAGTGATGTGATTGAAACACTAGGGTCAAACCGGAACGCTCAATGCAATCCCCATTTTCAAACGCTGCCGACAATTTGAAGGGTAGTATTTATATCCTCATTGCAATGGCAAGCTTTGCCCTTGGAGACACAATCATTAAACTGGTAAGCCAGCAACTTCCCTTATCGCAAATTCTGGTCATTCGAGGTTGCTTTGCAGCAGCTACTTTTTTTGGAATTGCCGTCTATTTGAAGCAATTACGGCATCCTCGAATTATATTGTCCGGTCCCTTTATGTTACGCTTATTTGGCGAAGTGATTGCATCAGCATTCTTCCTAACCGCTTTGTTCAACATGCCAATGGCAAATGCTTCTGCGATCATGCAGGCATTACCCCTAACTGTAAGTGCTGGAGCTTCTTATTTCTTTGGAGAGAAAATTGGCTGGAGACGCATGAGCGCCATTCTCGTTGGATTGTTTGGCGTCTTACTGATCGTGCAACCGGGGCTTGAAGGGTTCACAATTTATTCTGTCGCATGCTTGATTGCTATCGGCGGCACTACCTTACGCGATCTTGCAACTCGCAAACTGGATAAGAGCATTCCAAGTCTTTATGTCAGTCTGGTTACTGTGATTGTGGTGATCGGACTTGGATTGGCCTTAACACCGTTCCAGCCTTGGCAACCTGTTGGTATCCGTGAAATTGGAACACTGGCTGCAGCATCCGTTTTTCTGATGACAGGATTTATGGGCATCATATCGGGAATGCGCGTTGGTGCGGTCGCGGTAGTTACACCGTTTAGATATACGGTTCTGATCTTCGCAATCATTCTTGGGTTTTTAGTATTTAACGAAGTTCCAGACTGGCTAACAATTATTGGCTCAACCATTGTTGTCGCAAGCGGACTGTATACGCTTTACCGTGAAAATGTTCTCGGCAAGAAGCCAGCAATAGTAACGGGTCGCGTATGATACGCAGACCCGCCAAACCTCATATAGCAACATTGGCAATGGTGGCTGCAATAAGCCCGCTTGCGATGAATGTATTTTTGCCAGCTTTGGCTGATATTGCAGATTACTTTCAGACCAATACAGCAACGGCTCAGTTAGCTGTGACGCTGTTCCTTGCAGCAACAGCTGTGATGCAATTGGTATTCGGTCCAATTTCAGATCGCTATGGTCGCAGACCGGTTATGCTCTGCATGATGGTATTCATGTTGGGCGCAACTCTATTGGCGATCTATGCGCCATCAATTGAAGTTTTTCTGCTTGCGCGTGTTCTACAGGCAAGTGCCGCTGCGGGAATGGTATTATCACGAGCGATTGTGCGCGATGTTGTTGGAGGCGATCAGGCGGCAAGCATGATCGGCTACGTAACCATGGGCATGACATTAGCTCCAATGCTCGGCCCGCCCATTGGGGGGCTATTGGCAGTAGAATTTGGGTGGCAAGCATCCTTCTGGCTGATCTTTGCTTTTACAGCGATCGTGCTGGTATTGGTTTACTTTGATCTGGAGGAGACCAATCCGTATATAGGGTCCAGCGTTTCGGAGACGTTTAAAGCGTGGCCAAAAATTATTCGCTCGCACCGCTTTTGGGGATATGCGGCATGTCTCGCGTTTTCATCAGGCGCATTCTTTGCATTTTTGGGCGCCGCACCACTGATCGCTATTTTGTACTATAAAATGACACCTGCAGAAGTGGGCTTTTATTTTTTCTATGTCGCAGTTGGATACATGGTTGGAAATTTCCTAGCAGGACGTTTTTCATCCCGCGTGGGCCTCAATAACATGATGCTCTACGGAAATATTATTGCGATCGGCGGATTGCTCGCAGCCTTCATATTTGAATTGATATTCACCGGAGAACCATTAGCTTTTTTCTTCCCAATTTTCTTTCTTGGTCTTGGCAATGGTATTACCTTGCCCAACTCAAATGCGGGTATCGTGAACGTAAGACCGGAAAACGCAGGCGCAGCTTCAGGACTTGGCGGAAGCCTTCAAGTAGGGGGTGGCGCTTTACTTGCAGCAGCAACCGGGTACGGCCTATCACTGGAGGATGGTCCATTTGGATTGTTGACCGTGATGATGATATCGTTAGGTCTTGCGATAATCGCGACTTTCTATGTCATGCATATTGACCGCTTAAGGCGCGTGGAGAACCGTTAAAGTGCCCTCTTCCAATGTTCCATTGATCCTTGGACCTGATCCGAAAGACCCAACACTGACTACTCGTGTTAGCGGGTTAGACCATACTGGCAAACCGGTAGAAATGAACGTTGTTGAAGAGCGTGCGCTTACTCTGTTCCTTAACTCTCAGGAAATCGTCACGATGATGACGATTGGTGATCATCCAGAATTTCTTGCAATCGGATATCTGCTAAACCAGAATATGCTTTCATGGTCCCAGCCAATCCAAGCAGTTGAGTATGACGAAGACCTGGAAGTGGTAATCGTTCGCACAGAACACGAGACTAATTTTGAAGAGAAAATGAAAAAGCGAGTTCGCACGTCTGGCTGCGCACAAGGCACCGTTTTTGGTGATGTAATGGACACGTTCGAAAAAACGCGCCTACCCGAAGATGCAACACTAAAAACAAGCTGGCTGTATTCGCTAACAAAGCAAATCAATACAACTGACAGTTTGTACCTAGAGGCGGGAGCTATTCATGGCTGCGTTCTGTGCCAAGAAGACCGACCGCTCGTATATATGGAAGATGTTGGCAGGCATAATGCGGTTGATAAAATTGCAGGCTGGATGTTCAAAACCAATACAACCGCATCTGACAAGCTATTTTACACAACGGGCAGATTAACCTCTGAAATGGTCATAAAGACTGCCTTAATGGGCATTCCTATTTTGATATCGCGTTCAGGGTTCACCGCCGCAGGTGTTGCGTTGGCAAAGCAAATAAGGTTGACCTTAATCGGCAGAGCAAAAGGCAAACGGTTTATCGTCCTATCTGGTGAAGAACGCATTATATTTGATGCAGACTTATCCAAATTCGACGACACACTTGGCTCCAAGAACCGTAAAGCTTCCAGCGATGACTAAACCTGTCGGCATTATTCTAGCAGGCGGGTTATCATCGCGCATGCAAGGACACGATAAAACTCTGTTAGACCTGAACGGCCAGCCTCTTATAAACCATTGTGTTGAGAAACTACAAAAGCAAACAAGCCAGCTTGTTATCAATGCCAATGGCGATACATCACGCTTTGACTATCTGGGCTTGCCTATCATTCAGGATACGATTGAAGGGTTTGCGGGACCACTTGCAGGGGTGTTAGCAGGATTACAATGGGCAAAAGAAAACCACCAATCGGAATGGATCATAACAGCGGCAGCAGACACGCCGTTCTTTCCAGATGACTACACCAAGCAAATGATGAAACTTGCGCCAAATAATAAGATCATTTTGGCATCCTCCGATAGCAGACGACATCCTGTATTTGGTTTGTGGCATGTCTCGCTTGCTGATGCGCTTGAAGCTTTTTTGATCAAAGGAGATCGAAAAGTCATGCTATTTGTTCAAGATCATCCCAATGATGTAGTCGACTTTGAAGCAAAAAAATATGATCCGTTTTTCAACATTAATACACCAGATGACCTTGCGACTGCTAAAGCAATGCTGAAAGAGAACATTCATAATGACTGATCTCCCCTGCTTTGGTATTGCTGGATGGAAGAACTCTGGAAAGACCGCACTTGTCTCCGGTCTGGTGAGAGAACTAACCGGACGTGGGTTGAAAATCTCGACACTCAAACACGCACACCATGCGTTTGATTTAGACACACCTGGAACAGACACGCACAACCACCGCGAAGCTGGTGCAAGTGAAGTTGCTATTGTATCTCAGAATCGATGGGCCATTCAGCATGAATTAGCAGATGAGCAAGAGCCCTCATTCCAAGAAATTGTATCACGCTTAAGTCTGTGTGATCTCGTCTTGGTGGAAGGCTACAAACGCGAGCCCATTCCAAAGATCGAAATCATAGGCCCCAACGGCACTGATAACCCTATATGGACAACTGACAAATCAGTTCTTGCGATTGCCTGTGATCAGGAACTTGGTGATTGCGCGCTTCCAATTTTTCATCGCAAAGCCTTTAACGAAATTGCCAATTTCATTTTGAACCATCACGGGATTGAAAATGAATAAACTATTGGATGATTGTTTTTTGCACGACCGTGACCGCATGAAACACGGTGAAGCTATAAGTCTATTGCAAACCCGCCTTACAGCGATTGTGGAAACAGAGATAATTCCCCTGCGTGATGCGGCGAACCGAATTGCCTCTAAAAATATCACCGCTCCTAGAGATATTCCATTTACCGATAACGCCGCCGTTGATGGATACGCATTTGCATTTGACGACCATGAACCAACGGGCGGATATTTTCCTGTTATCACCCGCGTCACCGCAGGGCGTTCCGGCGTCGTAGAGCTTCCGGGCTTTTCTGCTGCACGCATATTCACAGGTGCACCAATGCCAGAAGGTGCCGATACGATTGCCATGCAAGAAGACTGCGAGCGCCATGAGCAAGACGGCTCACAGTTCGTCATCATACCAAGCGGGTTAAAACGTGGTGCAAACAGACGCAAGGCAGGCGAAGACGTTCAGAAAGATAAAACAATCATTCAGGCTGGCGAGGCGTTAAAACCACAGGACATTGCTGGAATTGCTTCAACGGGCCAGAACGAAATCAATGTCTACAAGCAACTAAAGATCGGCTTGTTATCAAGCGGAGATGAAGTTTTGCGGCCTGGCGAAATGTTTGAAGCAGGTGCTGTATACGATGCAAACCACTTCATGTTGAACGCTTTGCTGACAAGTCTTGCCATAGATGTCCACGACCTTGGCGTATGTCCTGATGAGCATTCAAAAGTACAAGAGACATTAAGCGATGCAGCAGACAAATACGATGTAATCATTTCTACTGGCGGAGCATCGCGCGGCGAAGAAGATCACTTCATCAATGTGGTCAACGAACTTGGCAGCAGCCATCTTTGGCAATTGGCCGTTAAGCCCGGTCGCCCCATGAGCTTTGGACAAATTGGCAATACACCCTGCTTTACACTACCTGGAAATCCCGTGGCAGCCTTTATCTGCTTTCTGCTTTACGTAAGGCCGTCTCTCATTGCGCTGGCTGGTGGTAATTGGTCTGACCCTAAAAGATATCCGTTAAAAGCAGATTTTGACCTCACCTCTAAACCTGACAGACGTGAGTTTTTGCGAGGGTTCACAACTACCAGTGAAGACGGAAAACTAATTATCGAAAAATTTCCACGTGATGGCTCTGGCATAATATCCGGTTTGCGCGAAGCAGATGGGTTGATTGAGATACCAGAAGACTGCGAGCAGGTTTCAAAAGGCGATACGGTTACGTTTCTCCCCTTCTCTGAACTCGGCATCACATAAGTTCAGATCTCTTATCAAGTAAGTAGCTATACACAAAAACGCATTGCTTATGGTCAAGTTTGGTGGTTAAAAGTTTGCTCTAAAGATTTATGACATTCAGGGATACTCAGCATAAGCATGACTGAAAGTGACAAACCCGTTCTTCATTTGAATGAAATTCATAAATCATTTGGCTCACTTGAAGTCTTAAAAGGCATCAGTATCAAAGCCAACCGAGGTGAGGTTGTTGCATTGATTGGCTCTTCAGGTTCGGGAAAGTCCACCCTTTTGCGATGCGCAAATCTTCTCGAGATTCCTCAGGCTGGGGACATTGAATTCGAAGGCGAAGCCGTGACTTGGACGTCCCAAAAATCCAATCGCCAACCCTCAAGCGAAAAACAAATTCGCAAGTTCCGCACAAACCTTGCCATGGTGTTTCAACAATTCAACCTTTGGGCACATATGACGATTCTTCAAAATGTAATTGAAGCACCGGTTACAGTTCTTGGTCGTGACAAGGATGAAATGGAAGCAATAGGCAAAGACCTGCTTACAAAAGTTGGTATTGGGGAAAAATGCGATATGTTTCCCGCTCAGTTATCTGGCGGCCAACAACAACGCGCTGCCATTGCGCGCGCTTTGGCAATGGAACCCCGCGCCATGTTGTTTGATGAACCCACATCAGCGCTTGATCCTGAACTTGAAGCTGAAGTCGTTAAAGTAATCAAGGATTTGGCGGCAGAAGGCCGCACAATGATCATTGTAACGCACGACATGAAGCTTGCACGAGATGTATCAAACCATGTAGTCTTTCTGCATCAGGGGATGATCGAAGAAGAAGGAGAACCTTCCAAACTCTTCGGCAAACCCAAATCAAAACGTCTAAAGCAATTTTTGAGCGCAATTGCTGATGGATAAAATACCGCGTTCATTTTAGGGCATATGTCCAGGGAGACACTTATGAAAAAACTTATCGGCGCGGCAATTATTGCTGCTCTTACATCAACCTCCGCACTGGCGCAGGACGTTGTACGCATGGGCACAGAAGGTGCCTATCCTCCATACAACTTTGTGAATGACAAAGGCGAGATCGATGGCTTCGAACGCCAAGTTGGCGATCGCGCTTGTGAGCTTGCAGAACTTAAATGTGAATGGGTAAAGAATGATTGGGATTCAATCATTCCAAACTTGGTATCCGGCAATTATGACACCATCATTGCGGGTATGAGCATTACTGCTGAACGAGATGAAGTTATAGACTTCACCCAAGAGTATTTCCCACCAGACCCGTCTGCTTATGTTGCCCTAAAAGGCGCTTCAGGTGACGCGACCAAAGGTGTTGTTGCAGCACAAACTGGCACAATTCAAGCTTCATACATTGCTGAATCTGGTGCGACACTGGTTGAATTCAAAACACCTGACGAAACAATCGCTGCAGTACGTGCTGGCGAAGCAGATGCAGTTCTTGCAGATGATGCGTTCTTGAAAAAGTTTGTTGATGAAAGCGGCGGCGAGTTGGTTTTCATCGGTGAAAAAGTTCAGATCGGCGGCGGCATCGGTATTGGCGTTCGTGAAAGTGACAGCGACCTGAAAGCAAAATTCAACGCTGCAATCGACACAATGAAAAAAGACGGAACACTTAACGAAATGCTCGCTAAGTGGTTCCCGGACAAAAAAGACGCACGCTACTAATCTAGGTAGATCAGGGCTCCTTCGGGAGCCCTGAGTTTTTGTTTCGATGTTTTCATATTGCAAAACCCCTGCAGACCTTGACGGACTAGTTTGGCTGTCATGCTACCTGACGACCAATACACATTTCTCATTTTATTGGAGCTTTGTGACAGTCCTTCTGATTGTAGGCATTACAGCGCCTATCGCTGTGATCTTTGGTTTCGGTGGCGCACTAGCTAAACGTTCGAGATTTGCCCCGCTGCGTTGGTTTGGTAATATCTATTCCAATATGGTGCGCGGCGTACCAGAAATTATATTCTTTCTATTTGTACCGATCGCACTCGATCAGGCTTTCGAGTATGTCCGTTTTCTCAGCCTGTGCGCAGACACCTCTATGCCAGTCTACCAAGGCAATGATTTTGTTGTATGTGATGAAGCAAAATTGCCGCTCAGTTCCGCAGACGCATGGGTTCATAAAACATACAGTTTCTTTCTTGCAGTTCTGTCTTTCTCAATTGTATTTGGCGCCTTTGCTTCAAATGTAATTGATGGCGCTTTGAAGTCTGTACCAAAAGCACAACTTGAAACCGCAATTGCATATGGCCTGACAAGGCAGCAGGTTTTATGGCGTGTGCATGTTCCTCAAATGTGGGGTTACGCACTTGCAGGACTGTCTAACCTTTGGATGATCCTGATCAAATCAACGCCATTGATTTTTCTACTGGGCATTGAAGACATCGTCTACTGGGCAGGATTTTTAGGCGCATCCAAAACCAGTTTTTATGAATATCCCCATCCTGATTGGAGACTTTGGTATTTCCTTGCATTGCTGGTCTTTTATTTGCTCATGACATTTTTCAGCGAGAAGGCAATCGGACGACTATCCCAAAGACTTGCTCTCGGACAAGCCACACTGGGCTCTGATGAAGATAAGGCGTTTGTTCGATGAGCTGCGTTCAAACAATAACAGACTACGGCCTTCGATCCATCGGCATCGGCGAACGCTTGCTACCTAAAACAGACATAACCCTATGTGAGCATTTCGTACTCATCGGCAGCGGAATGATCTGGAATATATATTTCGCCATACTCTCACTTTGCTTCGGATTCTGTTTTGCGATTTTGCTGGCACTAGGCAAAGCCAGTGAAAGCCCTTTGCCTAATAGATTGGCACGGGCATACATCTTTGTATTTCGGGGCTCCCCACTATTCATTCAATTCTTCTTTGCCTATGAGACCTTTGTGCTATTGCCCAAGCTTGGTGTGGATATCAATCTTGGCTTTACGGTCATCACCGCAGAAACACGATGGCTTACAAAAGCATGGCTTGGCGCTCTAATTGTGCTGTTCCTCAACACTTCGGCGTATTCTGCTGAAATTTTCTATCGCGCATACCGCTCGGTTCCCCGTGGCGATGTTGAGGCAGCAAAAGCTTACGGCATGAGTGGCAAAGAACGCTTTAAGCGCATCATCTGGCCAACCATGTTACGATTGGCGTGGCCAGCTTACACCAATGAAGCAATCTTTCTGTTTCATGCAACAGCATTGGCATTTTTTGCTGGATTCCCCGCCTGGCGGCAGCAAGGTGACGCGCTGTACTATGCCACTTATCTTTACGATAAAACTTTCAATCCGTTTGTGCCCTATCCTATTGTGGCCTTTTACTTTATCATTTTCACTTTGATCATCATTGCAATATTTGGATTGATCAACGCCAGACTGAGCAGACATTTGGACCCTGAAAAACGCCAACGCTTCCGCTTTCGTCCGCAGTTTATAAGGTAGATTAGCGTTTGTTTGAAACAGTCTCCCTTCCCTATTGGCTTCTGTTTCCTTTGGTGTTTCTTGCCGTTGTTGCATTT
>CAZEPF010000109.1:0-9861 GCA_964514045.1 uncultured Rhizobiaceae bacterium
AAATCAAAAATCCAACCCATCAAATCGATTCAATCCAAGACAGACACGCTCTAGTTTAGTTTTGAACGCTATCGACGCACACAAAAAAGGGTCGGCATGTTATATGCCAACCCTTGTAGAAGATGGTCAGGAATGTCCTGACTAAAATTCGTTTACCGTTGTTCACAACGTGCGTAGTGAATTTTCTCTACGTTTTGAACATAGCTAGTGAAGCGGCTTGTGAAATGCGTACACGCGCTGCGTGTTTGGAAACAGGTGCGGATCACAAAACGGTTTGCTGAATCAGCGATATCTTCGAACTCACCACGTACTTTTGCATCCCAATAAGGTGCTGGCTGAGCAGCCAAAGCACGGCAGATGCGTTTGCCTTTACCGTTAAGGTGCATGGCTTGTCCTGGTCCGCCTGTTGCGTGCGCAGTGCTCGCCATGGCAATCATAATGGGAAGGGCGATAGTTGCAGTGCTTGCTGCAAATCCTATTGTTTTGGTGAAGTTCATTTGATTTCTCCTTTAGCTTCTTGATGAGCAAGCTGCATAACGAAGTTCGTCTATGCGGCCGACGCTGTGATGTATGCGGTTGATGAAGTGTTGACAGTTTGAGGCGCTCTCAAAACATGTGCGGACTTGGAAATAGCGGCTGCTACCACGCCCACCAGATTCAACGGTTCCCCTTGCGGTTGCCGTAAACCCGCGACTGCCCAAAGCCTTACAAATCTGAAATCCGTCAGAATTGATTTTTGCAATTGCGGCTGCCGGAAAGTTTGGCGAGACAGCAGATGCGCTTTGTGTGGTCAAAGCAAGTGCGGATGCAAACAGGCTTGCTTTAATGATGTTTTTAATCGGGTTCATGTGAGTCTCCTCGGTGTTGATGTGTCCTGCTGACCTGTCGTCCTTGCTGAACACCTTCAAATCAATAAATGGTGTAAGCAATGTTTTCTGTGCATTTGAACACACGGCAAATTTCGTAAATCCCAATGTATCACAATCCATAGGACCTGTATGGGATATTTATATTTGGGAGGGAGCGGTTATGTCAGACGAGGTTTACTGCCCAGGTCTGCCAGTTTTTCGCGCTCTGCCACGGCGTTTTTGAGGCTCGTCTTTGACCAATGAGCCTTCAACGGTTTTAGGTTTTGTGCGGGCAGGGCTTTTGTTCTTGGATTCAGGATCATCGTCACCCAACGGAGTTCCATAGGCAGAATTTGCACCGCGATCACGGCGCATTTCTTCGCCATAACTTTTTCTTGGTGCGGACCAACCTTCAGGTGGCTGGTGGGTTTCCGTTCTTTTATTCGTCATCTCATCAAGATCGGGTTTAGCGAATAGAGCTTTGTTTTTATCTGTTGAATCAGATGCACGGCCACCGGCTTTTGCGCGTTTGGCTGTGTTCTTGCGAGACTTTTGTGTGTTTTCAACGCCCGTGTCCCTTGCAATTGGATCATCGGCTACTGCGAGTTCTACTTCACGCAACCGCTTCACCTCATCGCGTAGACGTGCTGCTTCTTCAAAGTCCAAATCGGCTGCGGCATCACGCATTGCTTTTTCCAAAGCTTCAAGATGTGCAGAAAGATTAGCGCCAATCAGTTCACCTTCTTCTTCCAACCCTGAATCAACGCGGACATGATCTTTTTCATAAACGCTATCGAGGATATCGCCGATATTCTTTTTCACGGATTCAGGTGTAATGCCGTGTTCTTTATTATAGGCGACTTGTTTTTCACGGCGACGACTTGTCTCTGCCATGGCGCGTTCCATAGAACCTGTGGTCCGGTCTGCGTAGAGAATAACCTTGCCATCGACGTTTCTTGCCGCACGACCGATGGTCTGCACAAGTGATGTTTCCGAGCGAAGAAAGCCTTCTTTGTCGGCATCTAAAATCGCAACAAGTGCGCATTCGGGAATATCCAGCCCTTCCCGCAACAGGTTAATACCGATCAGGCAATCAAAAGCGCCAAGCCGTAAATCACGTATAATCTCTATGCGCTCAAGCGTATCAATATCTGAGTGCATATAGCGAACGCGAACACCATTTTCGTGCAGATACTCGGTCAGATCTTCCGCCATGCGTTTGGTCAGCACAGTCACGAGTGTTCGGTAGCCTGCAAGCGCCGTTTCTTTAATCTCGCCAAGTACATCGTCAACCTGCGTACGTGCAGGGCGGATATCAACGGGTGGATCAATCAATCCGGTTGGACGAATTACCTGTTCAGCAAATACGCCTCCAGCTTCTTCCATTTCCCAGCTTCCCGGTGTGGCAGACACTGCAACCGTTTGTGGACGCATGCGATCCCATTCCTCAAAACGCAAGGGACGGTTATCCATGCACGATGGAAGGCGGAAGCCATATTCGGCAAGAGTGGCTTTACGGCGGAAGTCGCCACGGTACATACCGCCAATCTGTGGGATCGTTACGTGACTTTCATCGACGAATACGATGGCGTTATCTGGAATATATTCAAACAGTGTTGGCGGTGGTTCACCTGGTCTGCGGCCAGTTAGATAGCGCGAGTAATTCTCAATGCCTGCACAACTGCCTGTTGCTTCCAGCATTTCCAGATCAAACTGAGTGCGCTGTTCAAGGCGTTGTGCTTCCAATAGGCGGCCGGCATTAGTCAGTTCTTCCAAGCGCCATTTCAGTTCTTCTTTGATCTTCTTACTTGCCTGATTGAGCGTTGGACGTGGCGTCACATAGTGTGAGTTAGCGTAGATCTTCACAGATTTCAGATCACCAGTTTTTTGGCCTGTGAGGGGATCAAACTCGGTAATCGCTTCAATTTCATCACCCCACAAGGAAATCCGCCACGCGCTATCTTCAAGGTGAGCAGGGAAAATTTCAATCGTATCACCACGCACCCTAAATGTGCCACGCGTGAATGCTGCGTCATTGCGCTTATACTGTTGTGCTACAAGGTCAGCCAGCAATGCGCGTTGATCAAGTGCGTCTCCAATCTTCATTTCAAACGTCATGGCGGTATAGGTTTCAACCGAGCCAATACCGTAAATACAGGAAACTGAAGCAACGATGATTACATCGTCGCGTTCCAGCAATGCGCGGGTTGCCGAGTGACGCATCCGGTCGATCTGTTCGTTTACGCTGGATTCTTTTTCAATATATGTGTCGGAGCGAGGAACGTAGGCTTCCGGCTGATAGTAGTCATAGTAGGAAACAAAATATTCAACCGCATTATCAGGGAAGAAGGATTTCATCTCGCCATAGAGCTGTGCGGCCAGTGTTTTGTTGGGGGCGAGTATCAGTGCAGGGCGCTGGGTTTCCTCGATCACCTTTGCCATGGTGAAGGTTTTACCGGAGCCTGTTACTCCTAAAAGAACTTGTGTTTGTTCCTTGTCATCTTCAATCGCTTCTTGGCCTGCGGTGGTTGGCGCAGACTGAGTGCCCGTTATGCCAGCCACAAGTTCTTTGATTGCGGTGGGTTGGTCACCTGAGGGTTCAAACTCGGTGACCATTTTTAATTCGACGCCGCCTTCCGATTTGGCAGGACGTACCGGACGGTGCGGCACCCATGAATTCACGAGGTTAGGATCGCCGCCTTCGATCAGTTTGGAAAGCGAGGCAACAGTTGCCGTAACGCCGGATTCCAAAGCGCCGGACCCTTTAACGTTTTCCTTTGCGCCACCGTTGAATATCTGACCAGGCTCGACAAATTTCGATGCGCTTTGCCCGGTCTTGCCTAGAAGCTTTTCTGCTTCTTCAAGCGAAATCTCTAACCCAGCAATCGGATTAAGTCCGGACGCGGCGCGTTCTTTTGGATCACTGGAAGCCCCAATGATAGCACCTTTATTGACGTGCTTCTCTGAATAAGAGTTTTTCTTTTTAGAAGACTTGGCAGCAGGCTTGGTTTTCTTTGCCGCCGTCTTTGATTTTGTCTTTGGCTTGTTTTCATCAGCAGTTTCCTGTGCCGCGTCGGAAATTTCCTTGGCCCAATCCGAAACCCCGCCAGACAGCGGTTCGCCACTTAAGGGCTGTTGCGGTGCTTCTTCAAAGCCGTCCGGTTTTTTGGGTGATTTGGCCATACATTAGATATAGGGGAGTGCGTATGAAATTTGGAGAGGAGTTTTCAAGAAAGTGGATAATTCTATCTGTTTTAACTTGAAATGCTCACATTGTTTGGTCACACACGGCGCATGAAAATATTCTGTCGATTAATATCTCTATTTCTCCTACTTACACCGCTCTATTTGCATAGCGTTAAGGCGTGGAGCGGGAATGGCGAACAAGTTGTTCTGCTTCATGGTATTGCGCGGTCTGCCTCCCACATGGATGATCTGGAAGTTTTCTTGCAGGACAAGGGATACACTGTTTTCAACATCAATTATCCGTCTACGGAATTTAAGCTCGATAAATTAGCGTCGATGGTAGCTGCTGACGTTCGTGAGCGGGTTGATCCGTCGCGTCCGGTTCACTTTGTCGGGTACTCTATGGGCGGGATTGTCACGCGCATTGTATTGAACAAATATCGCCCCGATAATCTGGGCCGTGTTGTGCAGTTAGCCTCGCCTAATAAAGGCAGCGAAGTTGCAGATTTTCTAAAAGATAATTTTATCTATGGGTCGGTCTATGGTCCTGCTGGCCAGCAATTGGTGACGGTTGATGCCGGCATTGATACGTTGATGGGGCCTGTGAGCTATGAATTAGGTGTTGTTGCGGGTACATTTTCGATTGATCCCGTGTCATCCAGTATCATTCCGGGACCCGATGATGGAAAAGTCTCAGTGGCCAGCACAAAGGTTGTCGGGATGCGGGATCATATTACGGTTTCTGCGTCTCATACATTTTTCCCGCAGAATGATAATGTGCATAAGCAAACCCTTAGCTTTTTGCGGTTTGGTGCGTTTAAGAGATAGTGGACATTTTGCCATAAATGTCACGATTGACCTGATTTGGAGTGAAATTTTTCACTCGTTGGGGCCAAACTAGAACGCTATTGCTTCGGATTTTCTCCAGAATACCCACATAATTAAAAGTCTCAAAAACAGCTATTGTGCTGTATTATGGAGTTTTTTATTATGACCCTTACTGAACGTGCGCAGGCAATTTTGAACGGCGAATCGGCTTTTGCAATCAAGGTCGAAAAACTAAAATCAGATATGGCTTGGCTGATGGATAATGTCGGTGAAGTTGTGCAACTCACAGGCTATCGATTGGACGATCAGGTTCTTACCCATGCGTTGGTATCTGCAGGTGTATCGGTTGTGCCGCTTGTCAGGACAAAGCATAGTACTGCTAGCCGTGCGTCTATCGCAGAAATTACAAATGATCGATACGATTTGAAAAAGACCGAAACCTCCCGAACTACCTCTGTTTCTGCAGAAACATTTCTTGGTGGTTGGAGTAAATCTGAACTGGTCCAGTATGTTCTGGATCATGAAGTTCCGGTTGATCCATTGGATATGCCAGGTTTCACACAAAGCGCTGCGTAAAGTAGACGTTGCATGTGTGAAACGGATTGATAATTTTCAATCGTAATTAGATGTAAAGCGGTAGGGGTGTCTCTGCCGCTTTATTTTTTTGGTTCAACCTATTTCTCGGCGCGTAATTCTGCGACTTCTTTTCGCAATTGGCGGACTTCGGTCAGAATCATTTCGGTCTCGCTAAACACCGCATCGCGCTCTGCCTTTGCTTCTGCTTCATGTTCGGATTGCATAGCATCCACAATAACGCCAATGAACAAGTTAAGAACGGTAAACGCGGTTAAGATTACAAATGGTATGAAGAGCAGCCATGCATGGGGATACAGCTCCATGACCGGACGTACGATGCCCATGGACCAGCTTTCCAGCGTCATAATCTGGAATAGCGTATAGGCGGATGCGCCGAGTGATCCGAACCATTCTGGAAAATCTGCACCGAATATTTTGGTAGAGATCACGGCAAATACATAAAAAACAATGCCCAGCAAAAATACGATGGATCCCATGCCCGGAACTGCCTTGAGCAAGCCGGTGACTACGCGGCGCATGGCCTGAACGCTTGATATCAGTCGCAAGACCCGCAAAATCCGGAATGCGCGCAGCACTGCTAACGGACCCGAGGACGGGATAAGGGCAATCACAACGACGATAAAATCAAAAATTCTCCAGGGGTCTTTCCAAAAGCCCTTAAAATCTACGACCAGTCGCAAGCCAATTTCTATGGTGAATATTACAAGGATGATTGTGTCGAGTGCTATCAAAATTGAACCAAAACGGCTCATCCACCAATCGCTGGTTTCTAGTCCTAGAATCAGCGCATTGAAGACGATCAATCCCATGATCCATTTTTCAAAAGATGGATGGGCTAGAATTTTTGCGAGTTTTGAATGCATGATTATAAGTGGGGTCGTTGGTTGAGAGGTTCAGCATTGAATGAGATAGTGATTCAAATGCCATTTGAGTTAAGCAGGCACTTGCGTCAACTAAAAAGAACGTATTTGTGCTTCCACCATTACGTCATAATTCTCGGGTAGGTAATCCTTAGGGAGCCTAAAATGATACCATTAAAACCACATAATTCGGTGAGCGATTTGAAAGACAATCGTAGCGAAGATTTGCCAAATGCAATTGAACCTAAGAGGGTCAATTTGCTGGTGGCAAAGAAGCGTCATATGAGTGGACTAATGTGTCCGCCCATGGGGTATGTGTGCGACGAAGATTTATTCAGCCCTAAAGTGGGCGACTGACTTCGTTCACAGGAATTTTCCAAAACTCACCGTTTGCTGATCTGGCGGTTAAAATATCAGGTACTTTTAGTGTTTTGACGCCATCCACCAGAATACCTGGCAAGGTAAAAGCGATGCTTGTCGAATATCGGGAGGCGGGTTTATCAAGCCAAAGTTTTCCATTTCTGGTATTCACCAAATGATGGATTGCAGATAACCCGAAGCCGCGATTTTTATGTGTGATTTGAAGACGTTTCAAACAGTCGATAAATCCTGCTGCACCATCTTGGAATCCATAGCCATCATCCGACACGGTGAATTTTAAGAACCCGATTGATGATGTGTCGCGTTCCACATCAACGCGAATATTTTCCGAGCCATGTCGTGTTGAGTTCTCGATGAGATTGCGCAAGATCACCTGCAACACCGCTTGCTCACCTGTGATTTGGCAAGCTTCCGGCAGCATGAACTGTACCAATTCATCAGGATCGATTGCCTCCGCTAGTTCTAACAACATTTGATCAACAGGAACAATGTCCTCGCTTTTTGGCGTTACTTTCAGAGTTCGTGCATAGCTGAGAATGTCATCAACATACTCCAACGCATCAGCTGAAATCTGTTTGGTTTTTTTCATATATGCCAGCGCTTCTTGAGTGGTGCCTTCATTCTCTTCAATTGCGAATTGCATTAGGGTTTGGATTTTACGTAAAGGTGCGCGAATATCGTGCGCTGCCATGGTTGAAAACAGGGTGACGTTTTCATTGACCTTCTCAAGATTGGCCACATTGCCGGCGGCTGTAAATTCGCGAAGCCTGTCGGTTGTTGTATCGTGTGTTATGCCAATTATTTTGCAGACTTCACCATTTGTATCAAACTCAGGTGAAAGCGTTGTATTCCACCAGATTTTTTTTCCGTGAAGTGAAATCTCTGCCTCAAACGTAACGGGCTTTCTGTTGGTTATACATTTACGATATTTGTTTTCAAAGATGCTTGCCATATCGTCTGGTAAACACTCATGGGGTGTTTTACCTTCGATCAATTCACAAGGCACTTGTATCAGGTCTAATAAGGTCTGATTGATTTTCTGATATGTGAAGCTTTTACCATCCACCTGAACGATGAAGGCGGGAACGGAAATAATATCAATAAAATTTTCAATAATGGCCGTTTCACTGTATGGAAGCGCAATTGCCTTGGGCAAAGTATTTAGTTTCATATTTTTACAATTCCCTGCTCGGCTGATCATTCAGCGTCACCGCATCTACTAAGGTTAAAGCACTAAAACTGAGCCTGATGCCTTTCGTGAAGCTTTCGTGAGTTTGGCGTTCCTGCTGATGGGAGGGATGTTTTCTTACCTATATAATCCTACCGCCATCAAAATTAGTGTGCCTTGCGGTGTGTAGATATTGACTTGTAAGAAGATGAGAAGAGGATAGTTGACGTTGTCTATCTAAAGGTTTTTGGAGTGCTTGAATGAAAGTCGTTGATCTTAAAACATTCGTGGTAGGCAATCCGCCGCCGCATACGGGGGGGCGATATTTTATCTTTGTAAAGCTTACGACCGACAGCAACGTGGTTGGGTATGGCGAATGTTATGCAGCCACTTTCAGCCCTGATGTTATGGTGTCGTGTATCGAAGATGTGTTTGGCAGATATTTAGAAGGTCAAGACCCGCATCATATCGAAACCTTTTGGCGCAGGGCTTATTCGTCAGGCTTCTCACAAAGGCCGGATGTTACGATGATGGGCTGTGTCTCTGCGCTAGAAATGGCGTGTTGGGATATTGTGGGTAAGGAAGTGGGTAAACCTGTTTATGAGTTGATGGGCGGGCAAGTCCATGAAGGGCTGCGCTCCTACACCTATCTCTATCCGCCAGAAGATGAGAGCGTCTATCCTGCTGACCATGAAGAAGGGGCGAAGAACGTTTACAACGATCCCGAACTCGCAGCTCAGGCCGCATTAGAGGCGGTCAATCAGGGGTTCACTGCAGTTAAGTTTGATCCGGCAGGGCCGTATACGGCGTTTGATGGCCACATGCCTCGATTGATCGACATAGATTTATCTGTGCGTATCACTGCGGCTGTGCGTGAGGTGGTGGGTACACGGGCTGATATTTTATTTGGCACACACGGGCAGTTTTCTACTGCAGGTGCAGTGCGGTTAGCGCGCGCAATCGAGCCTTATGATCCCCTATGGTTTGAAGAACCCATTCCACCGGACATGCCGGAAATGATGGGTGAAGTGGCGCGTAAGACGTCCATTCCTGTTGCAACGGGTGAACGCCTTTGTACGCGGTATGAATTTGCCCGTATTTTGCAAACGGGTGCAGCGTCTATTTTGCAGATGGATCTTGGAAGATCGGGAGGCTTGTTGGATGCAAAGAAGATTGCATCCATGGCAGAAGTTTATCATGCGCATATCGCGCCTCATTGTTATTGTGGCCCGATTGTTGGTGCAGCGAATGCCCAAATTTCGGCCTGCTCGCCTAATTTTCTGGTGCTTGAATCCATCAAGAAATGGGATGGTTTTCATGGCGAACTCCTCAAAAAGCCCATTCAGTGGGAGGAGGGGCACGTCATACCATCCAAAGAACCGGGGCTTGGTGTAGAATTGAATGAAGAGGTTGCCGAAGCGCATCCGTGGGACCCACGTGGTCCTTTGCATCTTGAAATGGCGCCAGATCCACTCCGCTGGGACGGGTAAGGTTTTTTATTCAGATACCATTCAGACGGGTCTTGTTAACTATAGATATTCGTTTACTCTTAAATAGAGTGGAATCCAACACAAGTCGGAAAGATGCGGAATGCTAAAATCAACTGGAAATATGCTTATGAAACCTTTGTTGATCGTTGCGCTAGCTTTGCCGCTGGCAACAACGATGAGTGTCCAAAGTTCTGAAGCGGGCAGCAAGCACCGCCGCGCGGCAGCAATTGCAGGTGCCATCATTGGTGGCGCGATTGTTTATAACCACATTAAAAAGCGCAAACATTATCGTCACCGTAATGTAGTGCGTTACAAGGGTCACAGACGTTATCATCGCGGTCATGGTCGTTATTATGTGCGCGGCGGCCATCGTCATCGCTATTACAATCGCGGCTACAGATTACACCATCATGGTTACGGTGGATCGGGACGTTTTATTGGGTTTGCCCACTAGAGCGTATCTGGCTTGGATTGAACCGTTTGAACGCCGTGGCGTTTGTGCT
>CAZEPF010000110.1:0-9657 GCA_964514045.1 uncultured Rhizobiaceae bacterium
ATCAAAAATCCAACCCATCAAATCGATGCAATCCAAGACAGACACGCTCTAGAAGGCCCTGCAAATTATGAAAGCCGTTTGGTGAAATCCCAGCGGCTTTTTTATTTGCCAGCACTGACGTTAAGCTCTGACCCCATGTCTAATAAATCCTGAGTAGACAAAGGCTGGTGTGCTGCCTGTCTGTCATCCGTTGATTTTGCACGAATTGATAAGGCTGGCAGGTTTAACGCACGAATAATAACCGGTGGGGCCTGTTCTTCTGGCAATTGCCATAGACCGAGTTTCGCAGCAAAGCGACCAAGATCTGGATGCGAACTGGAAATGCCAAACGGAATAGCAAACAGTGGGCCAACAAACACAGGCACACACATCGCGACTGCAACCCAGTCTACTTTCATTCCGCTGAAAATAGCTGCAAAGCCCGCAAGGCCAAATAGCATTTGTGGCCAGAGATGACGCGCTGTAATTGCAAATGGCAAAGCTTCAGCCTGGCGTGATTGTGCTTCCCATGCTTTTGGCTTTCTAAGCACGAAAAGGTTGAACAAGAAGATCGTATTGGCAATCGCCATAATCGGTGCAAGCATCATTGAGAAAATGATCTCTGCAAATGCTCCAAAGATAATCGCCACGCCACCACCAAACTTTTTGCGTAAATCAGCGCGCAGCAAAACATCTGCTACCGAAGCGATCTTGGGTGCAAAAATCATTGTCATTATAATGCCGAAGAGGGCATAGCCAGAACCAGAGATATCCGGATTCATTGCAATGAATGAAGGAAATAAAAGTGCGGAAGTAGCCGTAATAACGAAAAGCATCCAAGCGGGCGACCCGATAAACATCAAGATAGCCAATACTAATTGTATCCGGCTGGTGAGTTTCAAACCCTTTTCACCAAGCAGTTTGAAATATTGCATATTGCCATGGCACCAGCGCAGATCGCGGCGGATAAACTCAAGGATATGCGGTGGATTTTCTTCGTATGATCCGCCTTCTTCTGCCAGTACACGACACTCATATCCGGCACGGCGCATATAGACCGCTTCAACCTGATCATGACTTAATATCCAGCCTGACAAAGGACCATCGCCTTTGAGTTGCGGAAGATGACAGTGATCGATGAACGGCTGCATACGAATAAGCGCATTATGTCCCCAGTAAGGACCGCAATCTGCCTGCCACCATGCACTACCAAGCGTGTAGGACTTCATGCCCATGCGCATGCCAAACTGGAATACTCGAGTAAACGAACTGTCTGATGGTAGACCAACAACAAGACTTTGCAAGATACCCAGATTTGGGTTTGCCTGCATCGTGCGTACGAGGCGCAAAATTGAAGATGCCGACATCACACTATCTGCATCAAGCGTCAGCATGAAATCATGGTAATGCCCCCAACGCTCGCAAAACTCACGAATGTTACCCGCCTTAAAGCCAGGATTTTCTACACGACGTCGATACGTGACATGAAGCTTACCACCCCATGCTCGTTTTAGATCTTCAAACCGTTTTTCCTCATGCGGGATAATGCTGGCATCATTGCTATCACTAAGAACATAAACGTGAAACTGATCACCCACATTCGATGCAACCAGTCGCGCAATCATTGAGTTAAGATTACGATAAACCTGCTCGACATCCTCATTACGAATACACATCGCAACCGCAGTAGAACTTGTGATTGGCTCGTCACCGACAGTATTTGATGAAGCAGGAAAAACATGTTGAGCTGGATTTTTAGTAACCCGCATCAGGATAAACCCGATCACAGCATTCCAAAACCCGATGGCTGTCCAAGGAAGCGTAATCCAAAAACAGCCTAAGAGAACCATTTCAGCGATGGTAAACCCGTTCGCCCCCAATACTTGCATCATAAGATACGAAAGACCGGCAATGATAGACACTACCAATACGCTGAAAAATAGCCGTCTGAGTGTGGGTGACATGGTTTAATCCTTATCGAAACTTCAAAACTAGTTTCCCCGCACACCCATCAACCGGATTTGAGGCGAAAATCTGACAATTTGCTCGATTATGAAATAAGAGATAGAAGATTTCTCCTGAATGGCACATGAACATTATTCGATGAAAAATCAACTATTTGTGAAAGACACATTCTCACGGCGGCTTTCCTATGCCAAAGCCTGCCATCCTGTATTGGAAAATGTCGAACTCCCTCAAGTTAGCAATACTGATATCATGGTCGAAACCGCATTCAGTGCGGTCAGCCGTGGAACAGAGCGTTTGGTGTTTTCAGGTCAAGTACCGCAGACCGAGTGGGAACGCATGAAATGCCCTCATCAGTCCGGTGATTTTTCCTTTCCTGTTTCCTATGGCTATGCCTGTGTCGGAAAAGTTACCGCAATAGGTTCAAAGGTTACATCGCTACAAATCGGTCAGAATGTATTTGTACTACACCCACATCAGGAACGGTTTGTCGTTGATCAATCTTGGGCAAATCCGATACCATCCGACATTCCGTTAAAGCGCGCTGTACTCTCGGCCAATATGGAAACCGCACTCAATGCCATATGGGATGGTGCAATAGAACCAGACCATAAAGTGGCTGTCATAGGGGCGGGCACGGTTGGATTATTAACTGCATATACCTGCTTAAAAGAAATCGGGAACACGCCCATTATCGTGGACGTTAATCCAAACCGTCGTCAGCTTGCCGAAAGGCTAGGATGCGAGTTTATGGATACAAACGAGTTTACCTCCAAAGAAACCATCCTGTTTAACCGACTATTTCATACCAGCGCATCACAAGCAGGACTACAATCCTGCATCGACAATGCCGCATTTGAAGCACGCATCATTGAGATGAGTTGGTATGGCGATAAATCCATCTCACTCAATCTGGGTTCCGACTTTCACTCCAAACGTCTGCAAATCCATTCAAGTCAGGTCGGCACTATTTCGCCATCAAAGCGTGGCACCACCTCTCATGCCAGCAGAATGGCGCAGGCAATGAACCTTTTGAAGGACGATACATTAGAACATTTATTGGACAGCGAAACGCAATTTGAAAATATAACCGAGCGTTTGCCAGATATTTTAGACCCACAGTCAGACTTACTCTGTCCTGTCATAACCTATTCACAATCTGAGTAATTTAGGAGTACCCCAGTGCACGCAGTAGAAGTACGCGATCACATCATGATCGCACATTCATTTAAGGGTGAGTTTTTTGGCCCCGCACAAGCCATGCATGGCGCTACATTTGTAGTGGATGCATGTTTCATGTCCAAAACCTTGGATGAAAACAACGTGGTGATTGATATAGGCGCAGCCCATGATGCGCTTAAAGCAACCCTGCAACCTCTTAATTATAAGAACCTTGACGAAGTGCCAGAATTCAAAGGGGAAAACACAACGACCGAGTTTCTAACCCGTCACATCTGGGAAGCATTGGCAAAGCCAGCGCGGGCAGGAAAATTGGGTCGTAAACCCGGCGACCTATATTCCATTCGCGTATCCTTGCATGAAAGCCACGTGGCACGCGCTTGGTACGAAGCGGAACTTTAGAAACAGTTTATGACAATCAACTTCATCATTCCCGGCGATATTTCACTGCCAACCGGCGGATACCGTTACGATAGGGAAATCCTTCAGGCTTGGTCCAATCTGGATACGCCCTATAACCTGATCTCGTTGGAGGGGGATTTTCCGTTTCCAAGCGAACAAGACAGGGCAAAAGCAATACGCCAAATTGCAAACATGCCCGACTGCGACATCGCCGTAGTTGATGGCCTTGCTGGTGGTGCTATGCCAGAATTTATGGCGCAGCTTTCTAAGCAAACTTCTGTCATTGCGCTTATTCACCATCCTCTTTGTCTGGAAAACGGACTAAGCAGCGAAGATCAGGAAATTCTGAATGCCCACGAAAAAGAAGGGCTTCAATTCGTCAAAGGGATCATTACAACAAGCATAATAACGGCAGGCACAGTTTCCAGTCTTTTTGGCATTCCGCAAGAGCAAATTGGCACTGTTCTTCCAGGTGTTGATCGAGGCAGACCCACCAAGCCTAGACTTTCAGGACAGGTAAACCTGCTTTGCATTGGCTCTGTGATCGAGCGCAAAGGACACACTTATCTGATCGAAGCACTTTCCAGCCTCACCCACTATGACTGGCATCTTGATTGCATCGGAATGCTTGACGAAACGTCCAAACTGTTCGCAAAGATAAGCAAGCTTATCGAAAGCCATAACCTTTCTTCCCGCATCACACTTCATGGTGCCGTAAGTGAAGAAACAATTGATATGGCCTATCAATCCGCAGATGTATTCGTACTGCCATCCTTATATGAAGGCTATGGAATGGCCTATGCCGAAGCCATTGTGCGCGGCATACCCGTGATTGGAACAACAGCAGGTGCAATCCCTAAAACAGTTCCTGAAGACTGTGGAATATTGGTTGAGCCTGGCCGGTCAGATCAACTTGCTGCGGCATTAGAGGCATTGATTTCCAATTCAGATAAGCGCATCCGGTATCATCGCGCGGCACTTGCTAGAGAACCGGAGTTCCCGCATTGGGGCCGTTCCGCAGAACAGTTTCTTGAACTTATCGAGGACTTGACGTGAGCGGGTTTTCTCCAGAATGGCTTGCCCTACGTGAGCCAATCGATTTTGCTGCACGAAGTGACGAGGTCACCGCTGCCCTTGCTCATTACTTTCTGAACGATACTGATTTGCATATCGTCGATATTGGCGGGGGCACAGGATCAACCATTCGTGCAATCGCTCCCATTCTACCAAGCAATACAAGGTTTTCGATTATCGATAATGACCCTGCACTTTTGAAAAAGGCAGATGAATTATCATCCACTTACCGTGCTGAACTAACCCTATGCGACCTCTCAACTGACCTGTCGCCAATATTCTCGAAAAACGCAGACCTGATCGCGACTTCCGCATTTCTTGATCTCGTATCAGAAAACTGGCTCACGAAATTTGTAGATGAAATCGTCAAACACAGATTGCCATTCTATGCAGCGCTTACCTATGACGGACGAGCAGGGTGCGACCCTTCACATTCATTAGACTCAGAAACGATTATAGCCTTCAATCAACACCAGCGCACGAACAAAGGGTTTGGCAATGCCTTGGGCCCCAATGCAGCAGCAACGGCACTTAGTCTCTTCAAAGATCGCGGTTATCATATCAGCAAATCAAAATCTGATTGGAAGGCTGGCCCAAATAACGCAGAATTTCAAAAGCAGCTGTTAATCGGATGGGCCAACGCAGCATCGGAAATACATCCAGATATGAGCGGGCAATTTTCAAAATGGCTTGAAGATAGATTGAACTTAATCAATGAGGGATCAGCGTCTCTGTTTGTCGGGCATGTTGATTTTCTGGCAGTGCCCGCATCATAAACCAATCAACAGGTTACCTATTAGTACGCTGTCCTGAAAAATTGCAGTCAAACACGATATCTGCGCCAAGTGGATAAAGCGTGACTTCTGGTCGAAGTGCCTGACTAAGCTTTTCAATCGGAGACATTTTAAGGCCAGGCAAACCAGCACCCATAATCATTGGTGCCGTGATTAAATGAAGTCTATCTAAAACCCCTGCATCCAAAAATCTGGAAAGCGTGTTGTTACCACCCTCGATAAGAATCTTTTTATGCCCTAAACCCTTTAGCGCATTAACAATCGCAGTTGGGCGAAACCCATGATCACCTACAGATAAACACAGAGCCTCAGCCAAGCCCTGTTCGACCGCAGGATGAACATTGCCAATTTTTGAAATAATCAAAACAGCCGCTTCATTATCGTGAAACAGGCCAGATGAAATATCCACGCGCTCGTTGGGATCAATAATCACCCGTACGGGTTGCTTCCCACCGCAATGGCGAACAGTAAGGCTTGGATCGTCTGCGTTGACAGAACCAACACCCACAATGACCGCGTCCACAGCTGCGCGTAGCTTATGTAAATGCTTCAGCCCTGACTGGCTGTTAATGTATTTTGAATCGCCTGAATGGGTTGCAATACATCCATCAAGCGTTTGGCCTAGCTGACCGATGACTATTGTATCAGCAGTCTGAACCGCTTGAACTGGATCTGAATTACTAATCTGGAAGGGAATATTCTCTGGCAAAGCATTCATATAAAGGCATCAATCCATTATTTGTTTGAAAAACATATCAAGGCAAAAAATGGCAAGCCAATGATGAACCCAAACTGAATTCAGGCATTCAATATAAAAAAATGGCCCAGTATCACGCAAAGGTGATGATGGACCAAACTATCGTTTAAGAATGAAAACTACAGGCGATAAGTCAGCAGGAAATACTGATCAATCGATACCAATCTGTTTCAAAGAAACCGGTTTTGGCGGTTGATTGCCTGGCGTGTTTTTCAACGCATCAAGTGTCTCGTCGACATTTCTTGATTGCTTGTAAACAACTTCGCCAGCACGACCAAAGGCAGCTTTCAGTGACATGAGATCACAAGAACTTGCCAGACGCAGACCCAATTCACGCATGTGAACGCGGTTGTAACAGAACTGCGCGATTCGAGCACGTTGAAGAACTGGCAACTGTTCACCAATTTCTACCGCGTCGCTTGGGCCAGACAAAATTTGCCCCAGAACATCTTGTTCAGACATTTCAGTCGAAATACTTGGTGTGTCGACCGCTTCAAAATTCTTTAGTGCAATCATCACTCAATCCTTAGTTGGAGTTGTGTGAGTATAGAATGCACGTTTGATTCTTAACGCTGGGTTAACAATCCACTATGAATTCTTACCGTTGATGTAAGAAATTGTTAACTCTTTAATCCGCTCCGGTCCCAAAACGGGCGGCATTAGCGTCTTAAACGACCCATCCGGACCTAGCAGATATATAAAGGAACCATGAGCAAAGATCGGCCCTTGTTCAGGGTGTTCATAGACAAGTGACTTTTTCACCTGAAACGCATCGTAAGCTTGTTGAAGTTGTTTTTCACTCCCGGTTAACCCAATCATACGCTCATGAAGCGCACTTAAAGGCTCACCCATATTTTCAACTGTATCGCGTTCCGGATCAACAGTTACAAGCAACGGTGTCACTTCAATGCCGTCAGCGGCAAGCATATCAACTGCGGCAGCCATACGCGGAAGTGCTACAGAACAAATTGCCTTACAATTTGCATACCCAAAAAATAACAGCTGAAACTGCCCATCAGGACTTTTTGAGGTTCTAACTTGGCCAAATTGATCGGTCAGTGAGAAATCTCCGCCTTTGATATCGGGAAATCCAGCCGTGTTAGGGGAGGTTTCTTCTTGATGTCGCAAAGCTTCATCAAGGTTTTTATGGACAACCCCATCATGTGAAAGCGCAAGCGTTGAAGCCATGCAAGAAACAGCAATCACAAGAAGTCGAAAACAAAACTGCATACGATAAACCTCTATTGATTATTCTTGCGATATTCTTCGTCTGCTTCCAAACCCAATCCAAAATAACCAGTAGCTTCGATTTGTTTTACAACGCGTGGGTCACGGCGAAACCAGGGGCCTTTGCCTTTGGCAACGTCAGGATTTTTTGCTTTCCAAGCCGCAGTCCAAGTATTGGCTTTCTTCCAGTCAGGGGCACCAGTTTCTCGAATACGCTGCACCATAAAGAATTTTGCACCATATAATTCCTGATCACCAATAAGAAGACCATCCACATCCACCTGTTTGTTACAATATGGAACGAGGTCTTCGACCGGACCATTAAACTGGAATTGCGCATTCTTTAGAACAAGAACTAGCCTGTTATCCGCATCGCGAAGAACACCCATAATGCGATTTCCAGCTCCACAGTGTTCTACACAATTGCCAGTAAGCTCGCACATCACATCCACAACTTTGCCAGAAAACACGGCCTTTTCTTCTTCTTGAAGGCCGTACTCTTTTGCATTGCTTCCTTCTGAGAAAGCCCCTTCTTCTTGACCGTAAGAAATAGCGGTACTTGCCAAAAGAGCCGAAATGAAACCAAGTGTTTTGAACATTTTCATCATAAATCTCACTTCTTCTTTTTCGGGAACGAGTTCGGCGGCACTGAGCCATAATCCAAATGGTTCAGAACTTTAATCCCGTCATTAGCAACAACTTTTTCCACCACGATGTAATTCACGCCATCACGCACATAATGCATGCCTTTGGCTGTAATGGTGTCAGACTGGACTTCCATAATCGTGTCGGTTGGTGCGAGCACATCTTCGCTCTCATATTTCAACACCATGTAGACATCACCATCATCCGTGCGAACGCCAACAGGAATACCGCCTGCCGCACACCAAAGCGCGCATGTGTGATGCGCTGACCCGATTACGGCATCCTCACCACCCATAACACCAGAGAAGTAACACCAAGTGTCGATCACCTCTCCTTTGATTTCTACCATTTTTGCAGCTGCATTTGCAGAAGATGAAGCAAATGGCAGAGTAATGGTAAAAGCCATAAGCGGGGCAGTTATTAAGGTGAAGAATTTCTTATAAGCGTTCATGGGCGTCTCCAAATCTTTACCCAAGACGCTACCCATCAAACTGGCATAGTGCAAATCACGTTTATTCATGCACTAGAGTCAGGGCCCTAACGATTGCGCGATAAGACCTGAGCTTCAAGACACAGCGCTAGAAGTGTTGTCCCAGCCAATGACGCTGCTGGCCCGGGATACCTTCGGCAATCCAGCATGGTCCGATCAAGACGTCCCAATGCCCGCCCCAAACGATCCAGCGGCCAAAGTCCCACCGCGCGACTAATCAAAGGTTCGCGCGAAAAATGAATAGGAGGTCGCACACCCTTCAATACAGCAGAAACCGGCTGCCGCTTCTGCTCGACCTTTGCGCGCGCAGAATGCAGCAATTGAAAATGCCTCAGCACAAACGAAATAACCATATCCGGTGAATGGTCAGCTTCTATCGCTTTTGGCAAAACTTCCTGTAATTTAGGGGTATTCCCCGTAGCAACACTATCAACCACATCATCCAGAACTAGTTTGGAAGCGTCGCCAACAATCTCGCGAACCTCGTCCATTGTCACACTCTCACGCCCGTCACAGTAAAGAGCAAGCTTGGACAATTCCCCCCGGCTTAACATGCGATTGTCGCCCAATTGGGCCTTCAATCCAACACGGGTTTCACGATCTATACGCAAGCCCTTATTGACAATCTCCTCGTCAATCAATTGCTCAAGGGCTGCATCCGTATCCTGATAACAAGCGATACAAAGCGCGTTTGCGCTCTTTTCCATTTGATTACGCAAGCCGGAATTACGCTTTAAGTCTCCAGCTTCAATCAAAATAATGGCATCTTGGGGTGGAGTGGCAAGGACAGGTTTTACAGATTTGGATAGATCGCGGCGCGTTGTGCCAGACACCCGAATCAAGCGCGAACCACCAAACATTCCAATTGTATGCGCCTCGTCAGCAAGTCGCGCTGCGTCCGCTGCTGCATCGTCCGCATCAAGGCGAATAACACTAAACGGGTCGGATAGGTCCACGCCTGAATGTTCTGCAAGCCGATCAGCGCGTTCGGCTACTAGACCCGGATCAGGACCAAACAAAAGAATAATTTTCTGATTAAAATGCGGCTTTGCGAAATATGAATCAATCTCGCGAGCCCGGGTCAACGCAACCATTAGAGCGTATCTGGCTTGGATTGAACCGTTTGAACGCCGTGGCGTTTGTGC
>CAZEPF010000111.1:0-9508 GCA_964514045.1 uncultured Rhizobiaceae bacterium
AATCAAAAATCCAACCCATCAAATCGATGCAATCCAAGACAGACACGCTCTAGCCAAGACCACGGCGTTCAAGATAATTGACCGCCGCTGCACACGCGATACCATATATCGTATGACCAATAAGTGCGACATACGTAATCGGAGTCCAATTCAGAAACCAAGGATTACCTGCAAGCAACGGTCCGGCAATGATCCCAATTGCAACGATGAACAGGCCAAATCCGTAAATCGCACTGGATACTAACCATGGAAGGGATGGCATGATACGCTCTTGCAGTGGGCGGAAAATATAAACCCAACCCAATGGATAACCAACCAGACCAACAAGAAACAGATGCAGGAAATGGCCCGCTTCTGGAGAACGGATACCCGTTAGAACTTTGACCGTTTGCGTAGCAAGCGGCACAGGAGCAAGCTTTGCCCAACCAAGCAGTCCAGGGCTGATGACCTGCCCCCATATATCAAATATGATAGTCGCAACCGCACCTGAAAAAATAAGCAGCATAAAACCTGACGACAATGAACTTGGAACTGATCCAAGTTGGCGATGATAATTACTCATTAAAAATCCTTTTTATCATTCTACATGGTTTTGTTTGGATAACATTGTGGGTTTATTAATGTCATCAAAAGTCTAAACCTAATCAAATTTGGAACACTTATATATGATAATTTATGTTGATGCGGATGCTTGTCCAGTAAAAGATGAAGTTATTCGCGTAGCTGAACGCCACAATCTTAATGTCGTCATGGTTGCCGATGGAGGCCTTCGACCTTCGCGCCATGATCTTGTTCGCAATCATATAGTAGCGCAAGGCGCTGATGCTGCAGACGACTGGATTGCAGATAATATCACTGCAAAAGATATCTGCATCACCAGCGATATTCCACTCGCGAAGCGTTGCCTCGAAAAACAAAGCTCCGCAATCCGGCCAAATGGAAAGCTGTTTGATGAAGAAAATATTGGAATGGCGCTTGCCATGCGCGATTTAAAACAGCATGTACGAGAGGCAAATCAATCACAAACCTATAACCCAGCTTTCACCAAAGCAGACCGTTCTGCTTTTCTCGATGCTTTGCATCGTCTGATACTCTCAAATTCTACCCGATAGGCCACTGTTATGAACACTCAAACCCTGATCAACCAAAACCCAGACGCTGATACAATAGGGGGACGCATCAGCCGCGCACGCGAAGCCGTTAATATGGAACCATCGGAGGCTGCAGTAAGAATAGGTGTTACGCAGGCAACCTATGATAATTGGGAAAACGACCGTGATGAACCACGCGCCAATAAACTGGTAATGCTGGCCGGCGTGATCAGCGTAAGCCCTGCATGGTTGTTACACGGTGTGGGTGAATCCCCTTCGTTTGAAAGTATTGCAGATGAAGTTTCAAATCTAAAAGCCCAACTACTGCGCCTGAAAACTTCTCACGAAGAAACTGAGAGCGCGATTGAAATGATCGAGCAGGCCGTTGATCGTCTGGCTAAAGGCAAGGAGTAACGCCCGCTTGCGTCTAGCATTACAAGGCATGTGTGCATTTAAGCACACATCAACCAAACAGGCTTTTAAAACAATTGACCTGATAGACAGGGCGCGACATTCTACGATCAAGCTAACACTACGAACCGTTTATCTTGACCAGGAGGATTTAATGTCGCTCAAGAAAAAAATTACCCATCTACTTGCATCCACCGCAGTTGCCATTGTCATGCAATTGTCACCCGTTCACGCACAAAACAACACCCAATTGATTTATCAATATGGCTACGGCTATTGTGACGCAAAACGTGTAGCAGCGGTATGGAATGTTGGCATTGGTCAGGCCAAAACAATCATTGCAAACAAAATCCGCTCCAACCTGACTAACTTGATCGATCAGGATATCCGCAACAGTAATGCCTGGTGTAGCTGGAACGAAGTTGAGATCAGCTATAATGACGCTCAGCAACTTGCAAATTATTGGGGCATCACGGTCAACAAGGCAAAGGATAAAGCCAAAGACCTTGTGAACCAACGCGGCAAGAAATCATTCCGCAATTGGGCTTCCCAACGTGCTGGTATCAATCTCTCGTAATTGATATTTACACTCGTAATACGATCAGCAGGCAGCATTTATACGTGTTGCCTGTTTTCGTTTCAAAATCTGTTTTTATCACATAGCAAAATCAGGAACCCAATCATGCTGACCTGGAAAACAGGATTTGAAATCGAGCTTCTCGCACCTGAAGGCAAAAGCCGGAAAACCATTGCTCGCGAATTTGCCAAACAAAACAAAGCAAACGTCGAACGAATTTTCTACCCGCAATCAGAGCCCAGCAAGGCAGAAGGCGTTGAGGTTTTTCACAACCTTGTTCTGGGGTATCGCGTCTTTAACAAACAAAATGAAACACTACTTACCTGCGTAGATGATCTGACGATCAGGGAAAATCTCAATCACAGCAAACCAAGCAAAAAAGGATGGTATCGTATCATTAGCGATGACACCCGGCTGTTACGTTTAGCAATGCAACATTGCGATGCAGCGGCTGACCAGCGTGACGTCCTTTTGCCATTAGCAAAACTGTTTGGCACACAGATGGACCGCAGCGAGAAAGACATGTTCAAAATCGTGGACACGTTAAACAATCCCGTTGCTGTCGCTTCAACCCTACCGGGAGAACGCGAACGCCCGTGCGAGTTAATCTCACCACCCCTCACCCAAGATCATGAACCCTATCTTACGCATCTGTTGCAACTGGCATCTGAGTTGAACTTTACAGTACCTATTGAGGCTGCTGTTCATGTGCATTTTGATGCAAACAAACTCCATAACACTGCAGCCTTTTGTAGATTGGTAGAGATACTTTTTCAGCATGGGCCAGCATTACGCAAACTGGTAGGCGTCAATACAAACTGCACCCGCTTAGGCAATCTACCCAATTCCCTGATTGAAATGGTTCGCAGTTCAGGGTTTTATTCAAAACCTTGGAAAGAGGCCAAGGCAGAACTTTCGAAACTTGAACTTAGCAAATATTGTGACTTTAACCTGTTGAACATCGTGAATGATATTCCGGAAAAAAATACGTTTGAAGTGCGGATATTACCTGGCTCGATGAATGCTACAGAGATTTTACATCAGGCAATTTTGTTTCAGGAAATACTGGAGCTTTGCCTAAAAGGTAGTCCCGATGAGCAGTCCGATTTACCGACCCTGCTTTCCAGTTTGAATTTTGATGAGAGCGAACAATCCTATTGGCGTAAACGCCTCTAATCTGTACAAACTTAGAAGCATTAGTTTCGCGAGATAGGGTTCCCATGAAAACAGTTTCCACAAACCATTCCCATGGCGGGATTCAAGGTGTGTACGCACATCCATCAAGCACATGTAAGTGCGATATGACATTCTCTGTTTTTGTGCCACCACAGGCAAAGGAAAAAGCCTGTCCTGTTTTATACTATCTATCAGGGCTAACCTGCACCCATGCTAACGTAACTGAAAAAGGTGAGTTCCGCGCAGCCGCAGCAAAGCACGGCATTATCATCGTATGCCCTGATACATCACCGCGCGGTGAGGACATAGCAGACGAAGATGTTTACTTCTTCGGATCAGGTGCAGGCTTCTATGTAGATGCAACACAAGAACCCTATTCCGCAAACTACAAAATGTACTCTTACATCACTCAGGAACTACCCGAGATCATTTCAGCAAACTTCAATGCAGACATGAACCGTCAGTCTATTTTTGGCCACTCCATGGGCGGACATGGCGCAATGACAATCGCGCTTAAAAATCCTGATCAGTATAAATCCGTATCGGCCTTTGCCCCGATTTGTAATCCTTCTCAAGTGGACTGGGGCAAGAACGCATTCACGAAATTTCTGGGCGATGATACATCCGCGTGGCGCACCTATGACACGGTTTCATTGATTGAAGACGGGAACGCAGTTCCTGAAATTCTAGTTGATCAGGGAACTGGCGATGAATTTATGGACGCAGGCCTTTTGCCAAAAACACTGGTTAGTGCTTGCGAAGGAAAGGACATCAACCTGTCGCTGAACATGCGCGATGGATATGATCATTCCTACTATTTCATTTCATCCTTTATGGCTGACCATATTGCATGGCACGCAAGTCGGCTTGGATAATCCAGTTTTGAACAAACCCGACACAGCTTCAGCAAAACCCAAGCTCAAAGCATGGGGCATATGGAGCTTGGCTGCCCTTGCCTTTGGCTATGCGTTTTTCCAGCGCGTTACTCCAAGCGTGATGGTATCGGACCTGATGGCAGACTTTGCTATTGGCGGCGCTGTGTTAGGCACGCTTTCTGCGCTTTATTTTTACCCCTACGTTTTGATGCAAATACCGCTTGGCGTATTGATTGACCGTTGGGGCGTTCGCGCACTTCTCACGATCGCTTTGTCAGTCGCGGGCCTCGGCTCAGTCGTGTTTGCCATTGCTACCAATATAGAAATGGCCTATGCAGGACGCCTGCTTATTGGCATTGGTTCTGCCGTTGGATTTTTGGGATCATTGGCGATTGCATCAAAATGGTTCCCAATTCATTATTTCGCGATGTTGGCAGGTCTGGTCATGTTCTTTGGCATGATGAGCGGCATATTTGCTCAAGGGCCACTTGCTGCAATTGTTGGAAGCTTTGGCTGGCGCAGCGCAATGTGGGGGCTTGGCATTGCAGGATTCTCACTCGCACTTCTTGTCGCAATATTTGTCCGCAACAGCCCGAGCCCTGAAATAGAAAAACAACACCAAACATGGGCAAGCATTGGAACAAGCCTAAAAACCGCGGCCGGTGATTGGACCGTATGGAAGATCGCCCTTGTAGCTTCCACCATGTCTGGCCCTATGCTAACTCTAGGTGGCCTATGGGGCACGCCCTATATGCAGGTTGCCTATGATCTGGATCGCACAAGTGCTGCCAGTTCTACATCCATACTTTTCTTCGGCTGGGCACTGGCAGCACCATTTGCAGGCTGGCTGTCTGACCGCATCCAAAAACGCCGCGCAATTCTAATCTTTGGAGCTGGCGCATTATGTGTATCACTGGGGATACTCGTCTTTGTCCCGCACATTCCATACTTTGTGATGCTTGTACTCCTCGCGATTATTGGGGCATCAGGGGCCAGCATGTCGGTGTGTTTTGCTCTTGTACGTGAATGTTCGCCTCCGCAAATCGGAACCTCGGTGACAGGCATCGTAAACTCAATGACGGTAGCATCCGGCGCAATTTTGCAACCCGCTGTTGGCTATACGCTTGACCTGCTTTGGAATGGCGAAACAGCCAATGGTGCGCGGATTTACGGCGCTACGGATTACAGTATGGCCTTCACTCTGATCTTCATTGCGTGCATTATCGGATTTATAACCACACTGAGCTTGAAAGAAACGCGGGTGTGGAGTGATAAGTAAACACAAGGGCAAGCATTACCGTTGACGTAAACGGAAGAAATGAATAGGTTCGCGAAACTTTAATCCGCACCATATGCGGGACATCAGGAACATTCCTGAAATTGTACAATCTTGGAGGAGAGCAAGCAATGGCCAAAAAGGCAAAATCAATCGATAAAATTTGGCTTAAATCTTATCCTGAGGGTGTCAACCACGAGATTGGGCCACTGGAAAATCAATCCGTTGCTGCTCTTTTGGAAGAGGCGTGTAAGACTTACGCGTCCATGCCTGCATTTACCTGTATGGGCAAAACAGTCAGCTATTCTGACATTGACCGCATGTCTGCGATTATCGGTGGTTGGTTGCAGTCTAAAGGTCTGCAAAAAGGTGATCGCGTTGCGGTTATGATGCCAAATATCCTGCAATATTCTGTGGTTCTTCCCGGTATTTTGCGGGCAGGTTACACGGTGGTAAACGTCAATCCGTTATACACGCCGCGTGAACTTGAACACCAACTGAAAGACAGTGGCGCTAAAGCAATTTTCGTTTTGGAAAATTTCGCCAGCACGTTTCAGGCAGTGCGTAGCAAGGTTGATGTTGAACATGTGGTCGTCACAAGCATGGGCGATATGCTCGGTGGCCTGAAAGGCGCAATCGTCAATCTGGTCGTGCGTAAAGTTAAGAAGATGGTGCCTGCTTGGTCACTTCCAGGGCACGTTACATTCAAGTCTGTCGTGGGGAGCAACGCATCCCTATCGCCTGTCGATATTGGATTGGATGATATTGCCTTCCTACAATATACAGGCGGCACAACCGGTCTATCAAAAGGTGCAGTTCTGTTGAACCGTAATGTTCTTTCAAACGCAGCACAAAATGACGAGTGGCTCAAGGCGATTAAAGACATGCCACAAAACCCGCTCTATATTTGTGCGCTGCCGCTCTATCATATCTTCGCGCTTACGGTGAACATGATCATGGGGATGCGGCTTGGCTCGCATAACATCCTGATACCAAACCCGCGCGATATTCCGGGCTTCGTGAAAGAACTTAAAAACTACAAGTTTGATGTCTTTCCGGGCCTGAACACGCTGTTTAATGCTCTCATGAATCATGATGATTTCAAAAACCTTGATTTCAGCGCATTGCGTTTGACACTGGGTGGCGGAATGGCTGTGCAACAGCCCGTTGCCGAACGCTGGCAGCAGATAACAGGCTGTAATATCTCGGAAGGCTACGGACTTTCCGAAACAGCACCCGTTGCAACCGCAAACCGGTTTGATGCGGACAAATTTTCCGGCACAATCGGCCTTCCCCTTCCCTCAACCGATATCGCTATCCGCGATGAGGATGGCAAGGACGTACCTCTTGGTGATGTTGGAGAAATCTGCATTCGTGGACCGCAGGTTATGGCGGGATATTGGCAGCGCAAGGATGCAACCGATGAGGTTATGACTAAGGATAATTTCTTTAAGTCAGGCGATATGGGTTTCATGAACGAAGCAGGTCAAACCAAGATTGTTGATCGTAAGAAGGACATGATTCTGGTTTCCGGCTTTAACGTCTATCCAAACGAGATTGAAGAAGTTGCCGTATCGCATGAACACATCGTTGAAGCAGCCGCTGTTAGCATGCCACACGAGCATTCAGGCGAAGTTGTTAAACTCTTCATCGTGTCGTCAGACCCCAACATGACAGAACAGGACGTTAAAGACTGGTGCGCCAAAGGGCTCACCAACTATAAGCGACCACATACAGTTGTCTTCAAAGACGATCTGCCAAAAACCAATGTTGGTAAAATCCTGCGTCGTGAATTGCGCGACAGCTAAGAACATATTCAATGTTAAAGATTAACGTCCTCTTCGCAGGGCGTTTTTTTGACTTAATGTTACAATAGTTTGGAATAATTGGGCAGCGACTATTCAGCTTTCTCCATTGCCCGCTGCTGATCTAGCCATTCAGGGTCGATGTTCAGCTTGCCTGTAATTTTGTCAGCACTTCGTAATACCCGCCAAAACGGCGCAACTTCATCAAGCGCTTTTCCTTCCTCAATTTCTTCTAGAGCAGCCTCGGCAACCATACGAATAAAAATAGAAGTAGAGACCGGACACGCCGCATCACATTTATTACGGCGGGCCAGTTCATTGCGCAGCGCAGGGATTGCACGCACCTCTCCATGAGGAATGCCACGAATGTAATCATTAACAAGCAGTGGCGTTCCAACAAACATCATCTGCCCTGCTTTAATACCTGCAAAATCATATTCCAGCAGAACCTTTTTAGGCGCTTTCTTCTTATGAAGCTTTTGGCAGGCAGTGAGTTTATTGGCCATGGTCAAACCTCCAGTAATGCAGATTTCATTAGGCGCATTTTATAATCAAACCAGGGAAATAAAAAACACCCCCAAATTACCTTATGTTTATCAGTTGCTTATCAAGATCCTGATAGGTGAACGGGTTTCGCAAGTAGGGAGATTTTCTAAGAGACGTTCAGGCTTCCACTTGCTCGTTTTTCGCGTGATTTGGAGGAGATGCAGAGTTTGGAAATACCAGCTTTGAAGCCAGAGTTTCCTGAACAAGTGGAAGCCTGTTATTTCTATAGAAAATTTATCTGCCCCAGTCTGCTGCTAAAAATTCTCACTAATGGTGCAATATTTGCAACAGTTACATGCAGACAAAAATAAAGCCCGATCACAAGATCGGGCTAATAAAAATCCGTTATAGATGCAAGTTAGTGCGCCGAACCACCTGTTGCTTGGCGAACAGCTTCACGTGCTTGTTCCAACTGAGCAAGAATAGCTTCCGCAGCTGGTTTCTTCTCGTCAGAAGCATCTGCAATGTCTTCTTTGGCGTTTTTGATATGCGTTTCTAATTCAGCCATATCAAACTCTTTAAGATCAACAGCCTGTTCAGCAAGCAGAGTAAACCCGCTTGGAGAAACATCGGCAAATCCACCACGAACGAAAATCTGGCTTGATGCACCATCCGCCATTTTAACGTCCACAACGCCTGGCTTCACAGTCGACATAAACGGAGCGTGATTGGCAAGAACGGTGAAATACCCTTCATTACCCGGCACCACGACTTCGCTTGCCTCACCGGACAAAACCAGTGCTTCGGGCGAAACCAACTCAAATGCAAATGCAGTTGCCATATCCTGTACCTTTCAGGAGAAGCTGCCTGTTAAGCAGCTTCCGCAGCAAGTTTTTGTGCTTTTTCAATCGCTTCATCCATGGAACCAACCATGTAGAATGCAGCTTCTGGAAGATGATCATATTCACCCGCAACCAGACCCTTAAAGCCAGCGATTGTATCTTCAAGAGATACAAGCTTGCCCGGTGAACCGGTAAAGACTTCCGCCACAAAGAATGGCTGTGAAAGAAAACGCTCAACCTTACGGGCACGTGCCACTGTAAGTTTGTCTTCTTCTGACAATTCGTCCATGCCCAAAATCGCGATAATGTCTTGCAGAGCCTTGTAGCGCTGAAGCACTTCCTGCACCTGGCGAGCAACGTCGTAATGTTCTTCACCGACAATTTGCGGATCCATCATGCGTGATGTTGAATCAAGTGGGTCAACCGCAGGATAAATACCTTTTTCAGCAATTGAACGGTTCAACGTTGTTGTCGCGTCCAAGTGAGCAAAAGAAGTAGCAGGCGCCGGGTCAGTCAAGTCATCAGCAGGCACGTAAATCGCCTGAACCGAAGTGATCGAACCTTTTGTTGTTGTGGTAATACGTTCCTGCATCGAGCCCATGTCTGTAGCAAGTGTTGGCTGATAGCCCACCGCAGAAGGAATACGACCAAGAAGCGCGGACACCTCGGAACCAGCCTGTGTAAAGCGGAAGATGTTGTCCACGAAGAACAAAACGTCCTGACCTTCATCACGGAAATGTTCCGCAACTGTAAGACCGGAAAGGGCAACACGCGCACGCGCACCTGGCGGCTCGTTCATCTGACCGTAAACAAGAGCAGCCTTGGAGCCTTCTCCACCGCCCTCTTTGTTCACGTTGGATTCAACCATTTCCCAGTAAAGGTCGTTTCCTTCACGGGTACGCTCGCCCACGCCAGCAAACACAGAGTAACCACCGTGCGCTTTCGCGATGTTGTTGATCAATTCCATGA
>CAZEPF010000112.1:0-9251 GCA_964514045.1 uncultured Rhizobiaceae bacterium
GAGCACAAACGCCACGGCGTTCAAACGGTTCAATCCAAGCCAGATACGCTCTAAGGGCGATTTTCTTCCAATCGCTCGCCAGCCACAGAACGACTGTTCGATTGCTTTTCCTGCAACATTTTATCAGCCACTATTTCAGCTGTTGCCGCAGAAAGCGTCCAACCCAAATGCCCGTGTCCGGTATTGTAGAAGACGCCGTTATTTTTACCAGCACCTACTTTTGGCAGCATGTTCGGCATCATCGGGCGTAGCCCCGCCCAGGGCACCGCATATTCGGTTGAGACATCCGGGAAGTTCTTTTCGCACCATTTCACCAAGGGTTTGACGCGATCATCGCGGATATCAAGATTATAGCCGTTAAACTCGGCAGTTCCTGCAAGACGGAACCGATCTTTGCCAAGACGGCTGGTAACGATTTTAGCCTTATCATCCAAAAGACTGACCCAGGGGGCAGCCTTCTGGCTTTCGGCGTCGTTTAGGTTCACGGTGATGGAATAGCCTTTCACCGGATAGATATTGACGCGGTCACCCACCATGGCGGCAAGTTCACGACTTCTCACACCTGCGCAGATGACGATCCCGTCAAAATGTTCGTCGCTGGAGGCTTTGTCTTCATCTTCCCAACTGAGCGTAATTCCTTGCGAAGTTTTGGTCAGGTTTGAAACATAGCTGTCGTAATGGAAATTAACGCCCTTGCGCTCGCAGGCCTTTGAAAGACCCCTGCTATAGGTATGAATATCACCTGTAAAATCGCTTTCGGTGTAATAGCCACCATAGAATTTGCGCTTTAATGCAGGCTCAATTTTTAGAATTTCATCAGAGTTCACATAGTGACGTTCAAGACCGCCTTCGGCAAGCAATGCGTTGACCTTCGTCGCGTGATCAAACTCGCCCTTGTCATCATACACATGAAGAATTCCACGGGTCTCACAAGAAAAATCAAAGCCTTCTTTTTCTGCATGGGTATTGAGATGTTCACGCGCAGCGATCGCCAAACGTACGGTTTCAATCGTATTGGATTTATAGCTTGGAATATGCGCCATAAATTCAGCCATCCATGAGTACTTATGCCAGCTGGGCTTTGGATTGACGAGTAAGGGCGCCCCCGGCTCGAACATCCATTTAATGCCCTTAAAGACCGTAGCCCAGCGGTTCCATGTTTCTGCATTTGAAGCAGACAATTGACCGCCATTGGCAAACGATGTTTCCATCGCCGCATAGCGGTTACGATCAAAGACCGTGACTTCAAAGCCGCGATTTACAAGTGAGTAAGCAGTGGTAATGCCGGTAACACCGGCACCGATAACAGCAATTTTGCGCATGATATTGGCTCCATAGACGCAAGGGTTTATCATCAGCCGCAAGCGCGACCCTTCCCATCTGTCTTTGAGCCTGAGAGTTTAAAGCAGAATTATACTATCCGGCTTTTTCTCCTTCGGCGGGTGACGCCGTCACCGCTCTCCAGATTGCCTACACCTTACAGTCCATTTGCCTGAGAGTTTCCGGGTAGTTGCTCCTTCGGCGCTGGTTAAACCAGTCTCTCCTGCAAGGTGTGAACAAGCACCGTCTCTATGACAGCTTGCCGCTTAATTGGCAATCTCTTGTCCAATCACATTGTGGAGCAGTAGTTGGGATTGGGGTTAAAAATTTCAAATAGGACAGGTACAGGCTTTGTATTGCAAAACATCCCAAGAGCGCGTATATACAATTCAAATTCTCCGGTATATCGCGAGAGTGGGTGCCCCCGGCCCCGCTCTTTTTTATTGCCGGAAATCAGAGAAGAAGTATGAGCGACAAACGGACCATTACAGAAACAGGACTTGAAGCAAAAGTCGCTGACATCATTGAGCCAGAGATCGAAGATCTTGGCTATCGGCTTGTGCGTGTCAAAATTTCTGGCGTTAACGGTATGACCTTGCAGATCATGGCCGAGCGTCCTGATGGCACCATGAATGTTGAAGGGTGTGAAGCGGTTTCCAAAGCAATCTCGCCAGTATTGGATATCGAAGATCCGATTGACCGGATGTATCATCTGGAAGTCTCATCGCCGGGCATTGATCGCCCATTGGTGCGCCGCTCGGATTTCGAACAATGGGCAGGCCATGTTGCAAAGCTTGAGACACATCAGATGATCAATGGCCGCAAGCGCTATAAAGGCATGATCCTAAAAGTTGAAGGCGATGATGTTACGTTTCGTCGGGAAGCGCCCGCCGAAGACGAAGAACCGGAATTTGTTATCCCTGTCAGTGAAGTTAAAGATGCAAAGCTGATTTTAACGGATGATTTGATCACAGAAGCCCTGCGTCGGGATAAGTCCCTGCGGCAGGCAAATGGAATGGAAGATGAGGGTGAAGTCTCACCTGATAATTAAGTTAAGTGCCCGAATATCGGGTGATGCATGGAACAGGAGAATCCCATGGCAGTGAGTGCTAACAGGCTGGAATTGTTGCAGATCGCAGATGCAGTCGCACGTGAAAAAGCAATCGACAAGGAAATCGTGATTTCTGCAATGGCAAATGCCATCGAGAAAGCGGCCAAGTCGCGCTACGGTCAAGACACAAACGTCCATGTTCATATTGATACGAAGACGGGTGACATCAATCTCAAGCGTTTGTTGGAAGTGGTTGAGCAGGTTGAAGATTACGGCACTCAGATTGCAATCGAACTTGCCCGCGATAAAGAAGCTTCAGTTGAATTAGGTGATTATATTTCCGAGCCTTTGCCGCCAATGGATTTTGGTCGGATTGCTGCCCAGTCTGCCAAACAGGTTATTGTCCAGCAGGTTCGTGACGCAGAACGTGACCGTCAGTTTGATGAATATAAAGACCGTGTTGGTGAAATCCTCAACGGTACTGTCAAGCGTGTTGAATACGGAAATGTAATCGTTGACCTTGGAAGAGGTGAAGCAATCATCCGCCGTGACGAAACCATCCCACGCGAAAACTTCCGCTATGGTGACCGCGTTCGTGCCTATCTTTATGATGTGCGCCGCGAACAGCGTGGCCCGCAGATTTTCTTGTCACGCACACACCCGCAATTCATGACAAAACTCTTCACCATGGAAGTGCCGGAAATTTACGATGGTATTATCGAGATTAAATCGGTTGCCCGTGATCCGGGTTCCCGCGCAAAGATCGCGGTGATCTCAAACGATTCTGCAATTGATCCGGTGGGTGCCTGTGTGGGTATGCGCGGTTCTCGTGTTCAGGCTGTTGTAGGTGAATTACAGGGTGAAAAAATTGATATCATCCCGTGGTCACCGGAAGCTGCAAGCTTCATCGTGAACGCACTACAACCTGCAGAAGTTGCGAAAGTTGTTCTCGACGAAGAAGCAGAGCGTATTGAAATCGTTGTACCGGATGACCAACTATCTCTAGCAATCGGTCGTCGCGGTCAAAACGTACGCCTTGCTTCCCAGCTCACCGGCTGGGAAATCGACATCATGACGGAGCAAGACGAAAGTGAGCGCCGTCAAAGCGAATTTGAAGCCAGTGCAACTGCTTTCACCGAAGCGCTTAACGTTGATGAAATGGTTGCCCAACTCCTGGCTTCAGAAGGCTTCACAAATGTGGAAGAAGTTGCCTATGTGGACATGTTGGAAATTGCTTCCATTGAAGGCTTTGACGATGAAACCGCAGAAGAGCTTCAGGCCCGTGCGCGTGAATTCATCGAGAAGCAGGAAGCTGATCTGGATGAAGAACGTAAAAAGCTTGGCGTTGCAGACGAACTAAAAGAAATTGATGGTCTGACCATTCAAATGCTTGTGACGCTTGGCAAGGACGAGATTAAGTCTCTTGAAGATTTTGCGGGCTGTGCAGCGGATGATCTAATCGGCTGGAACGAGCGCAAAGATGGTGAGAATGTTCGTTACGCCGGTACGCTGGAATCATTTAAGATTTCCCGCGTTGAAGCAGAACAAATGGTTATGGCAGCCCGTATCAAAGCGGGTTGGGTAACCGAAGAAGAGCTTGCGGCAATGAATGCAGAGCCAGAAGTGAGTGAAGAAGAAATTGCAGAAGAGGAGGCAAAGAAGCCCGGACGTATCTTCTAGCCATAGCTGTTTGAAGAAACCCCTAAGGCAAACCTATGCCAAAACCCGATATGAACCCACGCACTTGCATTGCCACTCGTGAGGAAAAACACCCCGATGAACTCATCCGGTTTGTTTGTGGCCCTGACGATATGGTTGTGCCGGACCTGAAGCGAAAGCTTCCTGGTCGTGGGGTGTGGGTCTCTCTTGCGCGCTCAGCCGTAAGCGAGGCGGTTAATAAGGGGTTATTTTCAAAGGGGTTCAAGAAGAATGTCGTTGCTGCAGACACTTTACCGGATCTGGTAAATCAACTGCTGGAACGCCAAAGTCTGGATTATCTTTCGCTTGCTAAGAAAGCAGGAAAGGCAGTGACAGGATATACCAAAGTCGATGGATTGGTCCGAAGTGGCCAGGTTATCGCGGTCGTGCATTCGGCGGAAGCCTCTGATGATGGCAAGGGCAAAGTTGCTCAGGCAATCCGGGTTTCCGAGGAGAATGTGGGTGTATTCTCAACCATTCCAGGCATTCGTCTGGATGAGATTTTAGGAACTGCAAATGTCACACATGTGGCGCTGACAAGAGGTGGAATATCCAATCGGTTCATAATCGCCGCAGACCGATTGCAACAATATGGCACAAACTGACTATGGATAAGGCAGTTTGAAAACAAAAAACTGGATTTTACGGCGCTTTAGGTCCAAAAAGCGCTCAGAGCATGATGCAAGGTAACGTATGAACGACGAGACAGACGACAGCAAAGCTGGCGCAGACAAGAAAAAAACACTCACACTGCGTGGCGGTGGCCTTTCCCAAGGTACTGTTAAGCAGAGTTTTTCCCATGGCCGGTCGAAATCTGTGGTCGTGGAAACGCGCAAGCGCAAAATCACCAAACCCGGTGAAACACCTGCCCCTGCCGTAGAGGCAAAGCCGGCTGCACCTGCAGCTCCCGTTGCACCCAAGGCTGAGACGCCCGCCCCTGCTCCTGTTGAAGCAGCACCTTCGAACCTGTCCAAGAATGAATTGGAAGCGCGTACCCGTGCGCTTGAAGAAGCGAAAGTGCGCGCCGTAGAAGAAGCAAAGCAGCGCGAGATCGATGATAAACGCCGTGCGGATGAAGACGCGCGCCGCGAACAAGAGCGTGAGGAAGCAGCAGAACGCAAAGCGGAAGAAGATAGCCGTCTTGCTGCAGAGCGTGAAAAAATTGAACGCGAAAAAGCAGCAGATGCATCCGCTGCAACGGTAACGCCGGAAACAGGTGCAAAACCTGTGACGCGCGAAGAGCCGAAACCAAAAGAATTGAAGCCTTTCGAGCGTAAAAAACCGGAAGAGCCGGCAAAACCATCCCGCCCAAAAGGTGGCGATGATCGTCGCAAGACAAAACTTACACTGACCAATGCGCTGGAAGAAGATAGCGGGAAACGAGGTCCGTCGCTCGCTGCTTTGCGCCGTCGTCAGGAAAAACAGAAACGTGCCGCACAACAACAATCCGGCCCCCGCGAGAAAGTATCACGCGAAGTGCAATTGCCTGAAACCATTACCATCCAGGAACTTGCTAACCGCATGTCCGAGCGTTCGGTAGAAGTCATCAAGTATATGATGCAACAGGGTCAGATGATGAAGCCTGGCGACATCATCGACAATGATACCGCAGAACTGATCGCCGAAGAATTCGGCCATACTGTTCGTCGTGTGTCTGATGCCGACATTGAAGACGGCATTTTTGATGCGCCCGATGATGACGGTGAGCTCAAATCACGCCCACCAATCGTGACGATTATGGGACATGTTGACCACGGTAAGACCTCATTGCTGGATGCAATCCGTAAGGCCAATGTGGTCTCCGGTGAAGCAGGCGGTATTACTCAGCACATTGGTGCCTACCAAGTTGAGCATGAAGGCCAGTTGATTTCGTTTATCGACACACCGGGCCACGAAGCGTTTACCTCTATGCGTGCACGCGGTGCCCAGATTACTGATATTGCTATTCTTGTAGTAGCCGCAGACGACAGTGTGATGCCGCAGACGATTGAGTCAATCAATCACGCTAAGGCAGCGGAAGTTCCAATCATTGTTGCGATCAATAAAATTGATAAGCCTGCTGCTGATGCAGCCAAGGTGAGAACCGAATTGCTTCAACATGAAATCTTTGTTGAAGAAATGGGTGGTGAAACTCAGTCTGTTGAAGTTTCTGCAATCAACGGAACAAACCTCGATGGCTTGCTTGAAGCAATTTCCCTGCAGGCAGAAGTTCTGGAACTAAAAGCCAATTATGAACGTCCTGGTGAGGGCGTTGTAATTGAGGCCAAGCTCGACAAGGGTCGCGGTCCGGTCGCAACAGTTCTGATCAATCGCGGTACGCTCAAAGTCGGTGATATTATTATTGCGGGTGATGAATGGGGCAAGGTCCGCGCACTCGTCAATGATCAGGGTGAACAAATCGACGAAGCTGGTCCGTCCATGCCGGTTGAGATTCTGGGTCTTAATGGTGCACCGGGTGCTGGCGATCGTGTGGGTGTTGCAAACAACGAAGCCCGTGCCCGCGAGATTTCTGAATACCGTCAGCGTTTGTCACGCGAAAAAGCAGTCGCCCGTCAGGCGGGTTCACGCGGATCGCTTGAGCAGATGATGACCCAACTTCAAACCAGCGAGTTGAGTGAAGCTGCGGTCGTGATCAAAGCAGACGTACAAGGCTCTGCAGAGGCAATCGCCCAATCGCTTACCAAGCTGAACACGGACGAAGTAGCGGCAAAAATCGTTCACTCCGGTGTTGGTGCGATCACGGAATCTGATGTGGCACTTGCAGCGGCATCCAATGCTCCCATCTTGGCGTTTAACGTGCGCGCAAACAAGCAAGCCCGTCAGGCAGCAGAAGATGAAGGCATTGAAATCCGTTACTACTCCATCATCTACGATCTCGTGGATGACATGAAAGCGGTTATGTCGGGTATGCTCGCACCAGAGCGCCGCGAAACCTTCTTGGGTTACGCAGAAATTCTGGAAGTCTTCAACGTGTCGAAAGTTGGCAAGGTTGCAGGCTGCCGTGTAACCGAAGGCAAGGTTGAACGTGGTTCTGGCGTGCGTCTATTGCGTGACAATGTGGTAATTCACGAAGGCATGCTTTCGACGCTAAAACGCTTCAAAGACGAAGTGGCAGAAGTGCCGGGTGGTCAGGAATGCGGTATGGCGTTCGAAAACTATCAGGACATTCGTCAGGGTGATGTGATCGAGTGCTTCCGCGTTGAGGAAGTTGCCCGCTCGCTTTAAGCTCTCGTAATAAACAGTCACCCAAACGGTCCTATCCCGTTTGGGTGGAAAGTTTGAAAATGAAAATTTCTTTTAATTACAGCTATGCTGATTTTTGCGCGATAGCTGATAATCTATACAAGGTCAGCAAATCTGCTCTTTGGTCCAACCGTGCTTTCTGGGGCATTATTGCTCTAAATGTTGTGATTGGTTTGGCTATTCTGGCGTGGGTCGTAATCTCAGGCGTCCCATTAAAGACGCTGTATTTTGCAAATATTATTTTGGCGGGTGTTATTATTGCGTTGAGATATGTCCTCGGTCATTTCAACCGTAAGTACTATTACAAACAGCAAATGGTTGAGGGCAAAAATTTCGCGTTTGAATTTTCTCACGCTGGGTTTTCTGTTGTGAGTGAATTTGAAAACGCTGAAGTAAAATGGCCCTCAATTATTCTAGCGCATGAAACACAAAGTCACTTTTTGCTTTGGATCAATAAAATACAAGCCTACAGCCTGCCAAAACATGCTTTTGAAGATAAACAGCAGTGTCAGCAATTCCGTGAAATTATCGCTGATAGTGTCGAACATCAGGAACTTTTGAATGTCTAAATTTTCAGCCAAAGGGCCTTCGCAACGTCAATTGCGTGTCGGTGAAATGGTGCGCCATGCGCTCACGCAATTGCTGCAACGTGGAGAAATACAAGACGATACTTTGCAATCGTCGGTCATTTCAATTTCCGAGGTTGCAATGTCACCTGACCTGAAAATCGCAACTGCCTACGTAGCCCCACTGGGAGGCGGGGACGCAAAACCCATCATCAAGGCGCTTGCTGCCAATGCCAAGTTTATTCGTGGGCGCATGTCACCCTATCTAGGACAGATGAAATACATGCCGGACTTTAGATTTCGCGAAGATACAAGTTTCGACAATTATTCAAAGATTGATGCTTTGTTGCAGTCTGATGAAGTAAAGCGCGATCTGGAGAACGACAAATGAGCCGCCAGCGTAAAAAAAAGGGCAGGCCGGTTTCTGGCTGGGTTGTTCTGGACAAGCCTGTGGGCATTGGCTCCACCCAGTGCGTGGGGAAAGTGAAATGGTTGTTTCAAGCTGCAAAAGCAGGGCACGCAGGCACGTTAGATCCACTTGCCTCTGGCATGTTGCCCTTGGCGTTGGGCGAGGCAACCCGCACGGTTCCCTACATTATGGATGGGCAAAAGACTTACCGCTTTACGGTGACGTGGGGCGCGCAAACCAATACGGATGATCTTGAGGGCGAGATTGTCAATTCATCTAACAAGCGGCCCACTGAGGAAGATATTCTTGCATTGCTGCCAAACTATATTGGCGAGATTGAACAAGTCCCGCCAAAGTTTTCCGCCATCAAAATTGATGGTGAGCGCGCCTATAAACTTGCCCGCGATGGTGAGGAAGTTGAGATTGCAGCGCGTAAAGTAGAGATTGAATCGCTTATCCTGGTGTCCTCAACACAAGAAACGGCAACCTTTGAAACACGGTGTAGCAAAGGCACCTATGTGCGTGCATTGGCGCGTGACTTTGGTCGTGATCTGGAATGTTATGGCCACATCACAGAATTGCGTAGAACCTCTGTTGGCCCGTTCTTGGAAGAAGACCTTGTTCCGCTTGAAAAACTCATCGAAATGGAAGGCGACATTGACGGATTGGACGCAGAATTGTTTACCACGGGCACCGCTCTGGAAGATATCTTGGAAATTCCGGTCACAAAAGATCAGGTCCATCGCTTAAGGCTGGGTAATGCAATCGTATTGCGCGGGCGCGATGCAATTGCACAGGCCGATGAAGCCTTTGCTGCGTCTGGTGATGAGTTGATTGCGATAGGTGAAGTGGACCGTGGCCAGTTCAAACCAAAGCGTGTTTTTAAACATTCATATGTCTGAGTTCAGGCCTTAGAGCGTATCTGGCTTGGATTGAACCGTTTGAACGCCGTGGCGTTTGTGCT
>CAZEPF010000113.1:0-6291 GCA_964514045.1 uncultured Rhizobiaceae bacterium
AAATCAAAAATCCAACCCATCAAATCGATCCAATCCAAGACAGACACGCTCTAGGAGCATCATCGTTTATAAAAAGCGGCTAAAGCTAGATATGGAATCCTGCTTCTTTATGTCTGCCTTCTTTTTATCTACAACGTACATCATCACACTCATAGCAGGCAGATACACGCGATCCCTTATTTCCCTCTTTGATATTCATCCTGTGGCTGATGCGCTACCTTATGAGATCAAAAAACCAAGGCTGCTGGAATGGGCTTACCAGCGCTATTTTACGGATGTCTATGATAGTCCGCCTCAACAAAAAAGGCCCGCGTAAACCGCGAGCCTTGATACCGTTAGACGCAATGTCCTTGTGTCTTATATCTCGGAAATCTGAATGATTGCGGGTCCAAGGATCACTGCGAACAGGACCGGCAGGAAGAAAACAATCATCGGAACAGTTAGCTTTGGAGGCAGAGACGCCGCCTTTTTCTCAGCTTCCGCCATACGCATGTCACGGCTTTCCTGAGAGAGAGCACGTAATGCAGTCGCAAGCGGCGTACCATAACGCTCAGCCTGGATGAGCGCCATCGTAACGGCCTTTACCTGTTCAAGGCCCGTACGCTTAGCAAAGTTCTCGTGGGCTTGTCTGCGTTCCTGCAAATAGGATAGTTCAGCCGTTGTCAGCGTGAGTTCTTCTGCAAGTTCGGAAGACTGGATGCCGATCTCAACGGCAACTTTCTTCATGGTTGCTTCCAGTGACATGCCCGATTCAACACAGATCAACATCAGATCGAGTGCATCCGGCCAAGCACGGCGAATGGATAGCTGGCGCTTTGAAATTTTGTTTTTCAGCAGGATTGAAGGAAGATAAAATCCCGCCGCTGCAGCAAACAAACCAACTGCAAAGTTCATGAAAGATGTGCGTTCTTCAGTTGAAACTACGAAGAGATAGAACAAAGCCAAAGCACAGAAGACCACAGGCAGTAGAACCTTGATGAAAAGGTAAGCCGTCAGATGCGATTGCTGTCTGTAACCCGCCATAACAAGGGATGATGATGTCGTGTCATCGGCAAGGTTTTTACGCAGGTTTAGTTTTTCAACCAAGCTCTGCATCAGCCCTGTATCACTTTGTTTCAGGCTGCCCTTTTTCTGCTGTTCAGCAAGACGGGCCCTTTCACGGGCACGAATTTTTTCACGCTCGATGGCAACCGTTTTCATACGGCTTCCCAGTTCATCTTTTTGAAGAACCGGCAAAGCCAGCGTTACGATTGTTGCGAAGACAGCAATCGACGCAAGGATTGAGATCATAACCCCAGGCTGTGTAACGGATGAAATCAGGTCTACCATTGTGTCTTAAAACGCCTTGCTAACAATTAGAAGTCAAAGTTGATCATCGCCTTCATCACCATCACGCCGATGAACATCCACACGCCGGAAGCAAGCAAAATCAGGTTGCCGGTCTGGTGTGTAAACAAAATACTGATGTAAGACGGTGTAGTGATATAAACGAGTAGCATCACGATAATTGGAAGCGCACCAATGATCATGCCGGATGCTTTCGCTTCCGCGGACATGGACTGGATTTTGGCTTTCATCATTTTACGGTCACGTAGCACCTTGGATAGATTGCCAAGTGCTTCCGACAGATTACCGCCTGCGCTTTGCTGAATTGAAACCACAATGCCAAAGAAGTTTGCTTCGGTAAGGGGAACGTTTTTATATAATTTCAGAATGGCCTCGGTCATTGGAATACCCATTTGCTGGGCCTCCAACACACGCTTGAACTCTGTTTTCACAGGATCTTTGGCTTCTGATGCGATAATACCAAGGCAGTCATTTAACGGTAAGCCTGCCTTGATGCCGCGTGTGATTACGTCAACCGCATTTGGAAATTCTTCGAGAAACGCATTCATACGGCGTTTTTTGCGGAATCCCACAAACCAACGCGGCAACCCTAAAGATCCAATTACCAACCCGGCAATTGCCAATAGAATATTACCCGATGTCGCGAATAAAAATATAGCAAGAATAAAGCCGAAAATTACGCTGAACATGTAGAACTGGGAAACCGTGACCGTCATGCCCGCTTGTCGTAAATTCTCTTTCAGACCCATTTTATTGGGGTCTTTGGCTTTGGTTTTTTCTTCAAGCTCTTTCAGCGAGGCTTGAACAGATTGTTTCCGCTTGCTTGCATCTGCAATTCTGCTTTCGGCTTTGAGCCGCGCTTCACGATCCTGATCGTTGCTTCGAATATTTTTGATTTTTCTGCCCTGATTACGTTCAGTTGTAATCTGTTGGAAGAAGAATACATACACGAGTGCGCCTGCCGCAAAAAACGACAGGGCAGTAACAATCAGAACATTGACGTCTAATCCAAACATCAGCCTACCAACCCTTCAGCTGGCGTTTCATCATTGGCCGCATCAAGGGCTGCCGCCAAGCGCTCTTCTTCGTTGAAGTAACGCGCGCGGTCCCAAAATGCCGGGCGACCGATGCCTGTTGAAACGTGTTTGCCGATAATATTGCCATTAGCATCTTCGCCATCCATACGGTAGACGAACAGATCTTGCGTTGTAATAACGTCGCCTTCCAGACCCAATACCTCTGTCACGTGAGTGATGCGACGAGAGCCATCGCGCAAGCGAGACGCCTGAATGATAACATCAACAGAACCCACAATGATTTCGCGGACAGTTTTAGCAGGCAGGCTAAAACCACCCATCGCAATCATGGATTCAATACGGTTCAAACATTCACGCGGCGTATTGGCGTGAATGGTACCCATCGAACCATCATGGCCAGTGTTCATAGCCTGTAGCAGGTCAAACACTTCAGAGCCACGAACCTCACCAACGATGATGCGTTCAGGACGCATACGCAGACAGTTCTTAACAAGATCTGTCATGGTAATTTGCCCCTCACCTTCAAGGTTTGGCGGGCGTGTTTCCAAGCGCACGACATGCGGTTGTTGAAGTTGAAGCTCGGCGGAGTCTTCGCAGGTGATAATGCGTTCTTCAGGACCGGCATATGCACTCATACAATTGAGCAGGGTTGTTTTACCTGAACCCGTACCGCCTGAGATGATCACGTTACAACGCACCTTGCCGATAATCTGCAAAATGTCCGCGCCTTCCGGCGTTATCGAGCCAAACTTCACCAACTGATCAAGAGTTAGCTTGTCCTTCTTAAACTTACGAATTGTCAGTGCAGGACCGTCAATTGCCAAAGGCGGCGCGATGACGTTAACACGAGAACCATCTGCAAGACGCGCATCACAAATCGGGCTTGATTCATCAACACGACGACCCACCTGGCTCACGATACGCTGACAGATATTCATCAATTGGGTATTGTCACGGAAGCGCACACGGGCGTCTTGCACTTTACCATCTACTTCGATGAATGATGACTTAGCGCCATTGATCATAATATCGGCGATATCATCGCGCATCAAAAGTGGCTCAAGCGGACCATATCCCAAAACATCATTACAGATGTCTTGCAAAATCTCTTCTTGCTCGGCAATCGACATTGCCAAGTTTTTGATAGAGATAATATCACTAACGATATCGCGAATTTCTTCACGGGCGGCCTCTGCATCCATTTGTGAAAGCTGACCCAAATCAATCGTATCGATCAATGCCGAGAAAATACTCGTTTTTGTGTCGTAATATTCTTCGCTTCGCTCCGTATTTACAGGAGGTTGTGCGCTGGGTGCTATAGACGGTGCTTTGTTTATAGCCGGAATACTTTGCTTCACAGGAGCAGGAGCAGGAGCCGGCGTCGAAGCTGCAGGCGCAGTTTTAGGTGCGCTAGGCTTTGCAACTGGAGCTGCTGGAGCCGAAGTTTTTACCTCGGTATTTTCTGTACTGCCGCCACGTTTTCCGAACATGATTTAATCCCTGATACTACGAGAAACTTACTTCTTCTTTTTACTGCCAAAGCTTAGGCCTTTGAGAAATCCAAGGCCTGATTTGCGATTTGGTTTTACTTCTGCTTTTCCAGTCAGCACTTGAGACAATAGATTAAACGTCTCGGTAACTGAGCTTTTTGGATCTGCTTCAGAAATCATCTGACCGTTATTTGCCGCACCGCCAAATAAGGCAGGTTCGAATGGAATGATTGCCGTTGGCTCAATTCCTATTGCACCTGCAAAACCGGCTACGTCGATCTCTGGACGTTTGCCCATCCCAGTCTTATTCATCACCAGTTTACAGGCTGAATCATTGGGCCTAATCTCAGTGATGGTATCCACCAGGTTTTTTGCATTACGCAGATTTGCCAGTTCCGGTTCAGCGGTAATCACCACTTCATCCGCCGCAGCAAGCACCTGTTTTGTCCACCCATTCCATTGGTTAGGAAGATCAACGATCACGGTAGGTGCTGTCTTTTGAGTAAGCTCTAGAATGGCCTGAAACGCATTTGCGTCAAAATCATACGTGCGCTCAAGCGTTGAAGGTGCCGCAAGAAGGCTAAGATGTTCTGCACATTTTGCAAGCAAACGATCCAGCAGAATATCATCAACCCGATCCGGTGAGAAAACCGCATCCGCTACACCCTGTGTAGGATCCTGATCCAAGTTCATATTTGCGGTACCAAACGCCAGATCAAGGTCTGCAAGCACAACTTCGTTCTGGTAGGTCGAGGAAATCGTCCACGCCACATTGTGACAAATGGTTGATGAACCACACCCACCTTTTGCACCCATAAATACCATCGTGCGGCCAAGCTTGCCGTTATTCTCATCGGAAAAAATGGATGAGATTGATGCCATGATATCTGCCATGGTAACCGGCGCAACCAAGTATTCGGAAATGCCATTCGCAACCAGTTCACGGTAAAGGAGAATATCATTGAAATGACCAATAACGATTACCTTTGTGTCGGGGTCGCAGACATCAGCAAGACTACCCAGTTCATTCATCAAAGTGTCATCGGCATGACGCGATTCCACGACGATCAGGTTTGGAGTTGGAGCGGTAGCGTAAAAGTTTACCGCGCCCATAATGCCACCCATGTTTACCGAGACGTGAGCGCGCGCCATGCGGCGGTCACCCGCAGCAGTTTCCAGGGTCTGGCGAATGGCTTCCGTTTCGCAGAAGCACTGAATTGTAATACGGGGTACCGGACGAACATCCGAGATATTTCCGCGAGCAATTTCAGCTGACTGAGATTCCATCGGCATTTCTTGCTGTGTGTTGTTGACTGACATAACTGGCCTCTACGATATACTTTTTACTTTTGACTACAGCAGGCTTTGCAGAGCTGGAGTTCCGTTTTCACGCCAATCAGTGATGACATTATCGCGGCGTTCCGCATCAATCTCACTCTCACCGCGTGGTGAAATAAGGTCTTCAGGATTTGCGATCATCTCAGCCAGGTTATTCTGAGTGGCACATCCGAAATTGCCGTAATTCTTGTTTTCAGGCGTGTGAACCAGATCTTCTTTCCACTCACCGCATTTGCTGTGTACCTTCGCATCAACCGATGTGAAGGACAGACGGATAGTGGCTGAGTCACCATGGTTCGCCGCATGATAGCGCGACACTTTAATCTGGTTAGGACCGATACGCTCGTCTTTCATCAAAGCGACCATGTCATGCCCTACGCGGCGAGCCGCTGCTTCATTATGAGAGCCTGATGGCAAAATAACATTGATGGTCTTTGCCCCTGCCCGCTTAAAGCGGCCAATGAAAGCAACTGTAACATTGCGTTGGCGCAGGGACATGCCTTTCATATCACGCGTGACAATCAGGTCTTCACTTGTTTCAGCTTGAGCAACAACAATGGGATGCTTGCTGCGATAGTCACCTGAAGTTGAACCAACTTTGAAATGGTCACGCTCATGAGAAGCACACCCGGTTATTAGTAAGGCAACTACTATAGCGGAGGTCTTCATAGCGAAGGCCGGATTGATGATGTTTGATACTCGATACATTTTACTAGCTCCGTTAATCCGACTTATCACTTAAAGATAAAGCCAACTTTTCCGTGGTATTGGCCTTCCGGCAAATCACCTTCAACTTTTCCGTACACTCTGTTCAGGCGACCCATGAAGTTTGCAGCACCATCTGCGGTTGGCTGGAAATTTTCATCTGGTCGTGCCAGCTGTTGACGTGCAACAGGACGAACAAGGTAAGGGGTGGCGATCACAACAAGTTCTGTTTCGTAACGCTGGAACTCGCGACTTCTGAACAGTGTTCCAAGGACCGGAATATTTTTAAGTCCAGGGAAGCCTGTTGAGACCTGACGTACATCGTCTTTCAAAAGACCCGCCAGAACCATTGAACCGCCAGAGGGAAGTTCAAC
>CAZEPF010000113.1:6301-9177 GCA_964514045.1 uncultured Rhizobiaceae bacterium
CCGTTGTTTCTGCCTGTCTGCGACGCACACCGGGTGAAGATACCGGACCTGCTGATACAAGCGCACTTTCGGTTGTAGGTTCAGACACTTCTGTACGAATTCGCATGCTGATGCGACCAGGGCCTAAGACGACCGGTGTAAAGGATAGGGACACACCATATTCAATGGTACGCGTATCAATCTCGACACCACCTGTGTCTGGATCGACTGTTGAACCGTCCGTAATGTTGTACTCGCCGCCGACCGCAAATGATGCTGTCTCACCGGAAATTGCCGTTAGTGAAGGTTCTGCCAAAGTGCGAAGAACACCTGCCTGATCCAAGGCGCGAAGTAGGCTCGTAACGGATTCACCATTATTGGAATACTGAGCAGCAAGACGACTGCCATTGCCCTGGAAATATCCAAGTCCATATGGGTTACTCGTGATCAAACCGGCCGCGATGTTACCAACACTCAATCCTTGCGTGGTCAGATCAATACCAAGCTGTTTAACGATTGTGCGCTGGATTTCAGCGATCGTGACCTTGAGATGAACCTGATCCTCACCTTCAATACGTAGAAGGTTTACGATCTGGCTTTCACGACGGTCTTCCTGATCAAAAATTACTGTGCTTCCGGTGCCGCCGCCAGCAGTCAAGTTCGAATTGAACTGGTTGGTTGTTGCTTCACCGCCTGAAATAAAGGCTCTGGCAAGCTGAACAACACGAGCTGATGCTTGAGGTGTTGGCACGGTTCCGGTCAGGATGATGTTGTCGTTTACGACTTCAACCTTGATGTCGGAGCCAGGAATATATTTCCGCAAGTTTGTTTCAAGGCCAGCAACATCCCGCTCAATTTGAAGATCGATGCTTAAAAGTTGATTGCCGTTTGAATCAAAAATGAAGATGTTTGTTGTGCCAACCTGCTTTGCAAAAATGTAGATCCGGCGTGATGTCCGTGTAATTGCGTCTGCAACTTCAGGGTTAGCAACCAGAATATCATGCGCGTCCCCTGGTAGATCGATCACCATCGATTTGTTCAGACCAACTTTGACGCTTTGCGATTTACCAATTGCAGAAGGCGAAATCTTCAACAGGCTTGTTGCTTGCGCAACGCTTGGCAATGACACACTTGCCATTCCAGCCAATACAATAGCCGCTGCTCCGGCGATCTGTGCAAAGGATTTACTAAACTTAAACATAACTCGAATTCCTTGTTCAGTTCCCGGCGCCTAGTTTGCCGAACTCGAAGTGCCAGCAAGCACTTCCTTACGATTTCCGTATTTGATAATCCGCACGCGGCCATTGCCTTTATTGCCACTCAGCAAATATTGCGCGCCTTTGGTTTCTTCGTTTCCAATGTCTTCTAAAGAGCGAAGCGCAAGCGACAAGCGATCTGCCATTTGCTGGGCGACTGTCAGGATTTTTGCCTGTTCGGGTGAAAGTTGAAGGGTTGCGGTTTCGCCGACAACAACGGATTCACCGTCTTTTTCTTCGATCGTCTGGTCAATTGCCAGAACACGAACATTCTCTAAAACGGCTTCCGTGATGAAGTTACCGCCTTCACTCTCTTCGCCACGGCGCGTCATAATTACATCGACGCGGTCATTGGGAAGAATAAAGCCTCCAGCACTGGTTGCTGTTGAAATGGATGTTGCAATAGCCTGTTGGCCTGCGGGCAAAATAGCGGACATATATCCTTTGCCAGATCGTACAAGCTTGCTTTCACGAATCGGTTCGCCAGAGAAAAACGCAGAGCGCGCAATGGCCGGCTCATTGGCAAGGTTAAGTCCGTCAGGCGTATCAGCTTTTGTAATATAGCCTTCGTTGATGCCTTCTTTGGGCCATTTGCGCCATTCAAGCATTCCGTCCTGTAGGGACGTTCCCAATGAAATATCTTTAGAAGCAACGAGGATTTCCCGTAACTCTACTTTCGGTCCGGTATCTTTAACAACTTCTCTAACTTCTGGTTCTTGGTTTGCGATGTTGTTGGCGACGACAAACGCCCCGCCCGCAGAGGCTATTGCAACACCCAATACTGCTAGTTGCGTAATTTTCATTTTAATCCCTCGTAGGCCTGGAATCAGGACACACTTTTTAACGTGCTCTGATATTGCGCCGACAAAGGTGTACTTATGGTTAACGAACTGCTGAATTATTTGGTTAATGAAAAGTATGCACTTGAAAGCAAAATAAAAATAAGCCGGGACAAGCCCGGCCAAACATCATTTCTGCTGACTGTATTGATTTATGCGAATGAGGAAAATACTGCCTTCATCCACTGCGTTTCTGGATAAATCAGAAGTGCCGCAAATCCTAATGCAATGCCGTAGGGAATTTGATTGGAATTATAAAGGCGGGCAAACCAGTCCATTTTCACAAATGCTTCCGGCATGACACGTTCACGCGCGACCACAAAAAATAGGGTAAGCACAGCTCCTAGAATGGATGTGAGAATAAAATATTCAAACATATGCTCCCATCCGAACCAAAGCGCGGTTGATGCAGCAAGTTTAACATCACCACCACCCATGACACCAACCGCAAAAAGCGTGAACCCGCAAACCAGAACCAGTCCGAAGGCAGCCCAGTGCCAACCAAACGTTTGTAAATCCATTCCCATTAAATATGCAAAGACGACAAAACTACCCATCAAGCCCAAAGCAACCTTGTTTGAGATTGTCATGGAGAAGAAATCTGATGCTGCTGCATAGATTACTAAAAATGGAAATACGATCAGAAGTGCATATTCAATCATGGTGTCACCGGATTTTGCCTGCGTTATTTAATATCAAGATACCAATGAAGGCTGACCAAGGCGTTAAAATTTCTTGCTTATACGAGATTTAGAGCGTGTCTGTCTTGGATTGCATCGATTTGATGGGTTGGATTTTTGAT
>CAZEPF010000114.1:0-9161 GCA_964514045.1 uncultured Rhizobiaceae bacterium
TAGCGGCTCAGGTGGTGGGCAAATCGGACAGGCTTATTCTTCCAGTGTGGTTGAATATACCTGTAATGAAGGCATTCCGCTCGTTATCGTCTATGAAAACGAAGGCAATAATTCATGGGCCAGTTGGACACATGACGGGTTTAGTGGCCCCGGCCGTCTGCCAAATGTTGTCTCGGGCTCGGGTGTCAAATACTCTGATGGTCGCTATACTGTATGGCAAAGTAGAAACTCCGTTTACCTCAATCTTGATGGTATCGAAGACAATTGCGTGGAAAACTAAGATGCTAAATAGAATACCTTTTTCAATCATTCCTGCGTTAGCAGTTGCTGTATCGGCGGTTATGCCGATCAGTGCATATGCCCAATCCAATGATGGTCTTGTATGGGGGTTCTCTCAATACAATGATGATAACAATCAGGGAAGATCAACTGCGGTGTTAAGATTTAGCATTCCTGAAACGGATGCGGTTGCTGTGTCCGGTGAATGCGTGAATGGTGTAACGGACCAATTCTCTAACATAAAATTCGGGCATGATGTGTCCGGTTATCGCGAGAGCCAGTCTGTGATTATTCGTTTTGATACAGGCAATTTCTTCCGTGATTATCAGGGGAATATTACGGGCACACAGGCTGAATTTGGTGTCTCTGGAACAAGCGTTACCATCGGTCATAATGACCCGCTTTGGCGTGCATTACAGCGCGGTAATCGGGTGACGTATAGTATTGATAATGGTCGCTTTAATACGTTGAGCCTTCAGGGTAGTTCGGGACCTATTCAACAATATATCCAAAGCTGTAAGTTCTATGCTCAGGGTTTTGCCGGTAATGATCAGGACAATGAAGAAAACAATCCTGGATTGTCAGATTTTAGCGATCCACGACGTGCCCTCTGTAATGAGCCCCGCTTTCAGAGGTCTGTTGAATCCAAAACACCCCTTACCGTTAAATTCCGCAACCAATCTGGCGGGTATCGGTCCGTGATGTGGATGAGCTTTCAAGGTCAGCCTACTGAATATGCAAACTTAAATCCGGGTGAAGAGTTTACCATTCAAACCTATCTCACGCATCCTTGGATGTTCACTGACGGGCCAGGAAATTGCATGGAAATGTTTATGCCTCAGTTGGGTGTTGATACGTTTAACATCACCGCACCTAACCCATGATCTTGATGGTGTTTTGCTAGGGTCAGGACCCTAGGTGTTGAGATCTTTACACTTACAAACGCTGTCGCAAGTTTATCAATCCATAAAAATAGGCCGGACTAGGAAACCCCAGTCCGGCCTAAATCGTATTGTCTTACCAGATGTTCTTAAACGTGCCTTTTAGTTGGAGGCAATCTGCTTCAAGCCTGATTGAGGTTTGGATAGAACAATGAAATCTGTGCCCTTTTTGCCTGTCTCAATGCTCATGCCATTATCAGAAATAGTGAGGGATGAACCCTTACTTAAAAAGCGCGATATCTGCTCGCGATCATGGTCGCTCATCTGGATACGCGATAGTGCATCTTGTGGATTAAAGCGTCCTGTGGTTGGATCAACTTCATTACCGTCAGATAGATTTACTTTCCGGTGCACGCGGTCGTTAAGCGTTGTTACGAGCCAATCGGTTTTGCCGCTGTCTGGATCAAAGCCTGAAACTGTGAATAGATGCGAGCCAAGAGGTTTGGCTGCGTCTTGAATGTTGATTTGTGCTTCGTAGATTGTTTTGTGATGCTTGCGAACTAATATGCGTCCGTTTGCCGGGCGAATTTCACCTGCTTTGCTAAACATCAAAGAGATAAGTTTACCATCGAGCTTGCCATTTGCTTCAAGGCTGTTTGCTTCCTGGAAAGCGGTGATCGCTTTCCATGTGGCAGGTCCCATTAGGCCGTCTTCATCACCCGCTTCAAACCCAAGCTTGTTGAGCAGACGTTGTGCATCTGCAAGGTCTTCTTTGTGTGTGCGGCGTGTAACAAAAATGCGGGCGGGGTATCGGTGATCTGAATTGACAAAGCCCGTGTTTAGAGTTTCGATATGTGCGTTCACCCAACCATCATAATCTGCGCTTGCGGTCCATGTTGTCTTAGGTTGAAACAGCGCTTCGTGAGAAATCTGAGTTGGAGACCTTGTCTCGTTCTCGATGATTACATGCATACCGTTGGTGCGCATCTTAAACAGTTTGTTTGCAAATTTATGCGGCATACGAACGCAACCATGCGATGCGGGATGTCTTGGCACGCTGTTTGAAGCATGCAGTGCAATGCCTGACCACGTTAGACGTTGCATGTACGGCATGCGCGCATTGTTATAAATATTGGATCGGTGATGTTTGTTTTTCTGGAGTACCGAGAAAATCCCGGTCGGCGTCGTGTGTCCTTTTTTTCCAGATGAAATATTGGATGATGCGATCATCTCTGTGCCGCGATAGACGCGCATATGCTGATCGTTCAACGAAACAATGATTTGTAACGGATCATTTTCCGCTGCTGTGGCGGCTGTACCCATCATGGCTGCTGACGACATCAGCGTTGCTAAAACTGTATTCTTTATTATCCGGCGCATATCCCAACCTCTTGTAATAACCGAACCCCTTCAAGCTAGATTATCATAGAGCTGCAATTACGCATCAATAAAGTATAGTTTGAGTTAACACATTGTGTTGAACAGCACACATGCCCTATAGCTGATACACGTCCATTACATCGAAGAGCGAGAGCTGAATGTTTACTCTATTAAAACTGGTTCATCTTCTTGCATTGGTGTTCGCAGCGACTGCCAGTTTAGGAAATATCTATCTGTTTTTATCTGCTGGTCCGCATGACCTTGCAGCGCCAGGTTTTACCAATAGGCTGCGGGTTTTATATCGTATGACCGCATTAGGGGCGGTAATTGCGTTCTGGATTAGTGGACTTTTGATGCTGGTTTTTGGTCATGGGTTTTGGGTCGATGGCGTTCTGTTTGGTATTAAATTCGGCCTTGCGATTTTGATTTCGCTTTCGGTGATTTTTTTAAATGTCATGGCCGGTGGCTGGGCAAGAGGTGGTGGCCCGCCTTCCTATGTGAAGACATTGCATTGGATGAATGCAATTGTGTTTTTGTTGATTGTTACGACCTCTGCTTTGATCTTCTCTTAGGCGGGTTCTCTTATAGTTTGGTTGGTTTTGAGTGTTTTGCCTTAGTTGAAACAATCGTACTTGACCCGTACCGTACGGTACGGTACATGACGTGCATGAACGATCTAGCTGTAACTTTTGAACCGATGAATGGTCAGTCTGACGACCTTTCTGCCCGCGAGCAGGAAGTGCTTTCGGTTGTGCTGGATCTCATGATGGAAGAGGGCGACCGCTTTTCTATGGCGTCGGTGGCGCAACGTGCGAGCTGTTCCAAAGAGACATTATACAAATGGTATGGTGATCGCGATGGTCTCCTAACCGCTACCGTTCAATGGCAAGCGGCGAAAGTGATCATGCCAAAGCTTTCGGGCGAGGGCATTTCGCTGGATGGATTTCGTGAAACCTTGGAAGAGTTTGCCCGTAGCTGGCTAACTGTTCTTACTGGGGACGTATCAATTGCGCTGAACCGTTTGGCCGTTGCACATGCCGGTAACGCACAATCGAACCTGGGGCAGATTGTACTTGAGAACGGCCCCTTGGGTATGCGTGACCGTTTGCTGCCAATCTTTGAGATTGGCGTTGAAAAAGAATTTATCGGGCAAGGCGGAGAGAAAGCGTTTCGCCTGTTCTTTGGTCTCGTTGTTGCTGACGCACAAATACGGGTTTTGCTAGGGGAGGCGAAACGCCCGACCCCAGCAGAGATTAAAGAGTTTTCGCAAATGGCTGTGGAGCAGTTTCTGGCTATTTGCAAATCCAACTGATTTTACAAGAACACACTGACTAAGGAGTGAATATCATGCGTGTTTATTATGACAGAGATTGCGATCTCAATCTGATTAAGGGCAAAAATGTTTTGATCATCGGTTACGGTTCACAAGGCCGTGCCCATGCCATGAACCTTAAGGATTCTGGTGCGGAAAACGTACGCATTGCCCTTCGTGAAGGTTCAACGACTGCGCTTAAAGCAGAAGCAGATGGCTTTAAGGTTATGACAGTTGCTGAAGGTGCTGCTTGGGCTGACTTGATGATGATGGCTACTCCTGATGAACTTCAGGCAGGCATTTATACCAATGATATTGCGGGCAATATCCGTGATGGTGCTGCAATTGCGTTCGCGCATGGTTTGAATGTGCATTTTGGTTTGATTGAACCAAGAGAAACCATTGACGTTTTGATGGTTGCTCCAAAAGGACCTGGCCATACAGTTCGTGGCGAATATGAAAAGGGCGGTGGGGTTCCGTGTCTGATTGCTGTTCATCAGGATGCATCCGGTAACGCACATGACCTTGGCTTATCATACGCATGTGGCGTTGGCGGTGGTCGTTCGGGCATTATCGAAACCAATTTCCGCGAAGAATGTGAAACAGATTTGTTCGGTGAGCAGGTTGTCCTTTGTGGTGGTTTGGTTGAACTTATCCGCGCTGGTTTTGAAGTGCTGGTTGAAGCAGGTTATGCACCTGAAATGGCTTACTTCGAGTGTTTGCATGAAGTGAAGTTAATTGTTGACCTGATCTATGAAGGTGGCATCGCCAACATGAACTACTCGATTTCTAACACTGCTGAATGGGGTGAGTATCAGTCTGGCCCACGCATCGTGACGTCTGAAACAAAAGCAGAAATGAAACGCGTTCTGAAAGACATTCAGGATGGTAAGTTTACCTCGGAATGGATGCAGGAATGGCATGCAGGTGCTGCTCGCTTTAAGGCAATCCGCCGTAATAATGACGCGCACCAGATTGAAGAAGTTGGTGAGAAACTGCGCGGCATGATGCCTTGGATTGGTAAAAACAAGTTGGTTGATAAGCAAAAGAACTAATCTTGATTAGACGATCTGATTTTACCTGATTGTCATACTTTTATTTATGATCCTCGCCTTTGGGCGGGGATTTTTTGTTTGCGATTGCTTGATTTGGTTTTGTAATGTCGTGGCATGATTTTTGCTTGTTGAATCTCTGATTTACTCAGGAGGTCAGAACATGGATCAGCATTCTTCGACACAAGCCACCACTGACTTGGCATTTCACGAGAAAAGACGCGCACGACGCAGGCGCGTGCTGAAAGCTGGTACTGTGACCTTTAACAATGGGTATGGCAGCTATAGTTGCACTGTGAAAAACCTGACAGATCAGGGTGCGATGATCATATTAGAAGATGCCCGCGGCCTTCCTGAACAGTTTGACTTTCGTTTGGGTGATTATCAGCCCATGTCTGCAAGTCTTGTTTGGAAGCATGAAAAGCAGATGGGCATTGCTTTTGTGATGTAACAAATACCAGTAACGCAATATATAATTGATCAAACGTTCAATTAAAATGTGTTTTGTCTATGGTTCTCCTCCTTTACTCTCCTGATTGGCGGTTCGCATACGGACCTTTGGAGGGGCGCATGAGTGAGAAAACGGTAATTCTTGAAAAAGACGGTCGGATTGGTCGTATATTTTTCAATCGGCCAGAAGTCCTAAACGCGATCAATGATCAACTTCCTTTAGAACTTGTAGAATGCGTAGAAGCTGCCAATGCGGATGACGATATTCATGTCATTGTGTTAGCAGGACGCGGGGATGCGTTTTGCTCCGGCTATGATCTCACCTATTATGCAGAAGCGAATGGGTCTGGCGATGTGACCCAGGAAATGCCGTGGGATCCGATGAAGGATTACGCCTTTATGAAGCGCAATACAGAACGCTTCATGTCCCTTTGGCGTTCCTACAAACCCGTGATCGCTAAGGTGCATGGTCATGCAGTTGCAGGCGGTAGTGATATTGCGCTCTGCTGTGATCTGATCATCATGGCAGATGATGCCAAGATCGGGTACATGCCTGTTCGCGTTTGGGGGTGTCCAACTACTGCCATGTGGGTGTATCGGCTTGGTGCGCAGCGGGCTAAGCGAATGTTGCTTACAGGCGATACTATTTCTGGTAAAGAAGCAGCCGACATTGGACTTGCTCTTGAGTCGGTTCCATCATCTGAATTGGATGCGCGTGTTGACGAGCTTACAGACCGGATTTCAGGCATTCCGCGCAATCAACTCATGATGCAAAAGCTGATGATCAATCAGGCTTATGAAAGTATGGGATTGGAAAATACCCAAATGGTGGCAACATTGTTTGATGGGATTACCCGACATTCACCTGAGGGCATGAATTTCAAGAAACGCTCTGAAGATATGGGTTGGCGACATGCGGTGCGCGAGCGTGATCTTGGCACGTATGATTGGACCAAAGATCAGGCCATCAACCCCGGCCGAAAAGACTAAGCAGATTTCTCAGTTTAAGGAATTATCTCGTTCATGACGTTACGAATTGCTACGTTTAATGCTGAAAATCTGATGAGTAGATTTGATTTTTCTGGCTTTCAAAATGAGATGCGGCGCGACCGGGTTTTGAAAATTCTTGATGTAACCGAGAAAGAACAGTTTGAAGCGTTGGAACAGGCGCGGGTGGTGTCTCATACCGATGATGCGATGCAATTAACGGCTTTGGCGGTTGCGGACACAGCAGCCGATATCATCTGTTTACAGGAAGTTGAGAACATTGAGGCGCTGAAAGCGTTTGAATATGGCTATATGTTCAAAATGGTTGGGCATGGGTATCGCAATAAATATCTGATTGAAGGCAATGACCGTCGCGGTATTGATGTGGCTGTTATGGTGCGGGAAGAAACAGCAACAGGCGAGAAAATTGAATTTGTGGCTATGAAAAGTCATGCCTCTCTAACTTTTGCGAAAGCGGGTTTGCATACGCCAGAACTGGCAGCACTTGGGCTTGAAGAGAACGAGCGTATTTTCAAACGGGACTGTTTGGAAATTGATTTTCGCATTGGCGGCAAGCCTTTCACCTTATTTGTGGTGCACTTCAAATCCATGAGCAGTGCCAGAGATGGAATTGACGGAAGGACGTGGACCATGCCCATTCGTGCTGCCGAGGCGATGGCGGTTCGTCAGATCGTCGAGGCAAAATTCGGGGCTGGAAAAACCGACACCAAGCGCTGGATGATTTGTGGTGACTTCAATGATTACCGTTCCAAGATTGTCATCACAGGCGATCAGCGAAAAGGGTTTTCCTTTGAGCCGATCAAAGAAGAAACCTCCGGCCATGATTGTTTGATTGAAGATGGGTTTACAGAAAGTCTGTCCGAGCGTTTGCCGCTAATGGAGCAATGGACCCTGTATCATTCACGCGGGCCGCAAGAGAGGCACTTATGTCAGTTGGATTATCTGTTGGCATCCCCCAGTCTTGCCAAGCGAAACCCGAATGCGGTGCCAGAGATTATGAGGGCAGGGCAACCTCATCGAACGCCATTTCCACATGGGCAGGAGGTCAATCGATATCCAAGAACAGGATGGGACCGTCCCAAATCATCTGACCATTCTCCAATGGTTGTGGAGCTTAGCCTGTAAATGATTGGTTTATGGTTACTAAAGCTTTAATATCGTAAGTAGTTGATATTTAATAGTAAATTTATTTATAGTTTTGATTTTATTCAAATTTTCTGAATTTCAGGTGATATCTAATCTATTGATGATCGCATGGGCTATTTGATACGAAATCTTGCGGTTTAGCTTTCGAGGATTTTTGTAATGAGTATTCTACAAGTAATTATTTTTGCCGGGTCAACACTAGTGGTAAGCCCGCAAGATGCGCAGCCATTATATGGTGATGGCGCGGTAACCAAACCAGCGGTTCAAGCGACCGCAATTCCCGCTAATGCTAATGTTGATGCATATACAACGGGGCAAACACTAGACACAAATAATGTGAAAAAATGGGAAGATCAGCGCAAGGCTTATACCCAATGCCCAAAATGCGTTGCCAGCCAATCATTTCCAAGTGAATGAGTTACATTTTAAGATCACGGTAGTCTTGCCCCCTTTATCACGTGTTTGCGTAGGGCGCGAAAAAGTTAACAAAGCCATTAACAAGCTCTTAAATATTTACAACTAAATTTAATAACTCGGTTTGTAATAGGAAACGGTGTTATGCGTATTTTTACTCTTGCCCTCTTGGCAGGGTCTGCGATTGCAGCAACAGGGTCATTGGCCCAGAATGAGGCTGCAAGTGTTGCAGTCGTTGAAACGGCGGTCAATCTATCAGCGGATACGCCTGAACCTGCAATCGATATGATTGTTACAGGACAAACTATCGATCCTGAAAACATGAAGAAATGGGAAGAACGTAAGCGCGCATATATTGAATGCCCTACTTGCGCCAGCCAGCAGGCTTTTCCTGAATAATCAGTAATACAGGTCTGATTGTATAGGGTCAGAACCCTAAGATACTTTGCCTGGTCGATTGTCAAAAATATCGATCCAGTGCCCGGAATGTCTTTGCGACTGACGCTTTAAATATGTGTAGGGCGTATCCGCCCACTCATAAATTTTATCATCCAGATTATCTAAAATGTAATCTGCGCGGTCAGTTCTGACTGTTAATACGGCATGTCCTTCACCATTAGGTTGACGCACGACCGTAATGAGAAGACTTGATGCTGGCCATCCACGCTGCATGAGCATGTGACGCTTCATTAAAACGTAATCTTCGCAATCCCCATAGCTTTTTGGGTAAGTCCATAGTTCTTCAACATTATACGCCTCCATATCCGTGAGGGGGGTGATTGTGTTGTTGGAATAACTATTGACCTCAACCATATCCTTCCAGCGTTTACGCGTGAGTTCAGGAGCGGCAGTCGTGCGTGCCTTGATTTTGCAATCAGACGAATATTGCTTGCAGTAATTGTAATGGCCGATTGGCTGGGAGGTGCGGCTGCCGATTTTCATATGGGATTGTGTGTTTTCCGCATACGCAGGAGAAGCCGAAACTCCTAAAATCACACTAGCGACCATACGCAAATACAACATGTTACTCCACTCAAAACAAAGGTTAACAGAGTGTTAATAAGACGCAATGTGCTTAATGAGTCAATGAAAGGGACACGTCAACGCTTGCTATTGGTTAACGTGAGCGGTTAATGACAGTGGTAAATTCTCGTAACTTGGCCCAATGCTTATGCTGTCACTTTTTGAAATTGCCGCCCTTCTTCTTGCATTATCTGCGCTATTTGGCTGGATCAATCA
>CAZEPF010000115.1:0-7333 GCA_964514045.1 uncultured Rhizobiaceae bacterium
TAGTTTTGGAGTTCCTTGATTTCTGTTTTGGTCTGTTTCAACAGGTCATCGATCTTTTGCATGGATTCTCTGGTTTTTTCAGCCAATTCACGCACTTCACCTGTGACAATTCCAAACCCTTTACCCGCTTCACCTGCTCGTGCAGCCTCAACGCCTGCATTCAGAGATAGGAGTTTTGTTTGTAGGGAAACTGAGGATATTTCACTGGCGATTGTAGCAATGTCCGAGATAACGGATTTCATGATACTGTTGGCTGTATTCACCGCCTTGCGCCGCGCACTTGTGTCTGTTGCATACATTACAAATTGAGTGATCGCTCCAGTAAAGTCAGTGACAGGTGCGAAAGTGGCAGACATGAATACCTGATTTCCTTCATTATCAAAAGTTTCTATATCACGTACGATTGGCTCGCCTTTTCCCAATATCTCTCGATCTTGTTGCGATACTAATTGTGAGAATTTGAAGAGCATGTTCAGGTCTTCGATCTTTGTTGTCCCCAAAATTTCTTCGGTAATTGAGTTGACCATTTTTAGAGCGCCGTCAGCATGCCATTCCGCAACCATATTGGCAGCTTGAATGGCGTTCATTCGCATGTTGAATTCAAGCGCCTTGGTTTTTGTCTCTGTCACATCTGCATTGATGGATACAAATCGGTCGATAATACCATTGCGATTTCTAACCGGATTTACAGACAAGGATATCCAATAGGGACTTCCTGCTGCAGTGTAATTCAAAATCTCCGTATAGAAGGGCTGGCCTGCATTGAGTTGCGTGCGGATTGCTTTTTTGGATTCTTCAGAAGTTGCCTCACCTTGTAAAACATTACCCGGCTTTTGGCCTAGAATCTGGCTCTCAGTGAACCCCGTCATTTTGGTGAAACCCGGATTTACATATTCGGTAATCCCATTTGCATCTGTGATCAGAACGGCGTTGTCAGTTTCATTGGCAACAAGAGATAGGACTTCATTTTGTGACCGGATTGAAACTTGTTCTGTAATATTGGTTGCGAATTTTACGATCTTTACCAATCGGCCTTTGGGGTCAAAGATTGGATTATACGATGCCTGCAACCAGACTTTCTCTCCATTGCTGCTGACGCGTTCATACTCGCCGGAGTCGTATTGCCCGGATTGGAGCTGATGCCAGAATTGCTTATATTCGGTACTTTGGGCATATTCGGGCTCGACGAAGATGCGATGATGTTGGCCGATAATATCGTTGAGGCCATAGCCTACCGTATTTAAGAAGTTCTCATTTGCATTAAGAATGATGCCGTTTGGATCAAATTCAATGATGGCTTGCGAGCGTGATATTGCTTCTACTAAGCCTTTATCATTCGCACTTTGTGTTTTCTGCTGAGTGATATCAGTTGCAAATTTGACAATTTTTACCAGCTTGCCGGATGCCCCGTAGATCGGATTATAAGATGCTTGTATCCAGATTTCGTCATTTGATTTGGTAAAGCGGTTAAATTCAGCTGACTGGAATTCACCTTCACGTAGCCTGTCCCAAAATTGCTGATACTCGCGGCTGCGGGCATATTCTGGGTCTACGAAAATACGATGGTGCTTTCCGATGATTTCTTTCGCTTCATACCCCATGGCAGCCAGAAAGTTTTCATTCGCATCCATAATGATGCCATCTGTTGAAAACGAGATAACAGCTTGGGACCGATTGATTGCCTTAAGCTGACCTTCAAAGTCTGCAGTTCGACGTTTTTGTGCCGTTATGTCTGAGGCAAACTTGATTACTTTTTCTGGTATGCCGTCTTTGTCAAATATTGGATTGTAGGATGCTTGAAGCCAGATTGAATTGCCTTTGGCATCAATGCGCTGAAACTCTCCAGAAATAAATTCTCCTGCAGCGAGTTTGTGCCAAAAGTTCTTATACTCGGCAGATTGTGCCAATCCATGAGGCGCAAACATACTGTGATGCGCTCCGATTATTTCATCGAGCCGGTAGCCCATCGTATCAGTGAAATTTTCGTTTGCGTTGAGAATATTTCCTTGAAGATCAAACTCAATTACGGCTTGGGATTTATCCAAAGCATCGTTAGTGGCCTGTAGTTTATTGAGCAAAGAAACAGTTTCTTTTGGTTGCTTCTTATTAAAACTAATCCACGCGCCAGGGCCTGTTCTCTCCAAGTCAGTATTTTGTTTTTTGAGTGCTGTGTTCATCTCATTTTCCCAGCGTCTGGATTAAAGAACAGGCATATGTAGTAGCAAAGAGGACCTATTTTGCTTTAGTGAAGCTGGAGTTTGTTGAGTCGAAAACATGCCCTTGGTAAGAAGCTCATCTGTAAAAATTCTGTTTCTTTGAGAATTTCAAAAATCATTGAATAAGTACAAATAGTTATTCAGTTGGGAAAACTGTCATTACTGAAAAAAGAAATTGCACACTTTTTACTATTTGTTTCGATTATCCCAAGCACTGCGCACCCGCCGCAGACTAAAGCCTACGAATATAAGCACTAAGGGTACGGATAGGGCCGTAAGTGTTGTGTCCGACCAAGGCATCCAAGGTTGCTTTGCAAGGGCTTTGAGAAGATAGGAAGCAAGCCCGACTGCGTAATATGTGATCGCTACGATTGAGAGGCCCTCAACGGTCTGAGAAATCTTCAATTGTTGATCGTGGCGCTTGTCCATCGACTGCAAGAGTGCCTGATTGCCTTTGTTCAAATTCAATTCAATGCGAGTTCGCAGAAGCGTTAGGGCGCGTGACAAGTCATTGGTTAGGGTTTCTTGTCGCTTGGCCGTGCTTTCAATCGTAGCAATTGCAGGATCAAGACGCGAACGTAGGAAACCGCTCATGGTCTGTACGTCACCAACTTTTTCTTCTTCAAGAGATTTTATGCGTTGTTTGAACAAGTCAAAATAGGCACGGCTGGCGGCAAAACGATACCGGATTTTTGATGCCAGAATATTGTTGCGCTCAGAAAGGCTGGATAGTTTCTCGAACAGTTCTTCGTCATGGGTTTGGGCAGCATCTACTTCATTACGCAACGAGACTGTGAGGCTATCCAGCTCTTTTTCATATTCGGAGAGTTTTGAGCCTATCTCACGTGCTTTTGGTAGCCCTAACAAACTCATGCTTCGATAGGTTTCCATTTCTATCAGGCGTTGCACACGACGGCCAAGTTCATCACCGGTTGGTTTGTTGCCGTGGATTACAAACCGTATGAAGCCATTTGCGTCCGGCTTAAACGTTGAACGCACATCAATTTCGTTGCGAATGCGTCCGCCATAAATACGTTCGCTTGCTCCTAATGCCTTGAGCATTTGGGATGCTGTTCTTACGATGTTGATATGAAGCAAAACCAGTATCTGGGTTTTGTCGATTGGAAATTTCTGATTTAGAAAATCCTGAATTTCCAGCTTTGTAGTTTTGCTGGTCAGGTCTTTGAAGACCGTGCATGACAAAAATTCTGTATGGCGTTCCAGCTTTACGCGAAAGCCGTCTACTTCCTTGACGATATGGCGCATATTATGATCGCCAATATCAATTCCAAGCTGAGTGAAGAATTCTTGATACACGTCTGATTCAGCGCGGATGGCTAAATGCACCATTTCGGAGGGTGGCGTAATATTTTGCGATGGGCGCGCATGGGCCTCTGAGATCAAGCCTTCGCGATCAGGATGGAAATTCCATGGAGCAGAGGATTTGGTGTTGGTCATTTTGAAAACTGCTCTTTATATCAGTGTCACTATGTTTGGGGTCCTGACCCTAGTCTTATGGATATGGGGCAAAATTACCAGTTAGTAAATTGTTGAACTGAGAATCCCTCTACGCGTCATGTACTCGCCACCGAAGCATTGCGGGTTAGGATGCGTTGGTAAAAGCGTCCGATAACAATCAGACTGATGCCAAGCCCGATGAAGGAAAGTGCGCGAAGAATGCCTTCCAGAGCTGCCATATCCATCATGAAGACCTTGAATATAGTAAGCGCAATTAAAAGACCTGATGCAGCGCGGATCGGTTGTGACCTTAGCCGTAATCCAATCGCCAATAAAATGCCGCCAAGCAATAACCAAAGTGGCGAATAAAGCCAGAATTCCAAGTCTGATGTTGGCTGGTTTAAGTCTACGGTCATGCCTTGAAACCCCTTGCGTAAGGTGAGCGAGAAATAGGTAAACATAAGCAGACCCGACAAAGCTGCATACATGAGCGTGTACCACCGTGGTCGTTTATTTCTTGATAGTAAGGCAACGATTGCAGCCAGTATTCCAGTAATCAAATAAGCAGGAAGCAGGAGATTGAAAATCATACCGTCTCCCAGATTTTCTTTGTTGAAGGCTGGATTGAAGGCGAGCAGCAAGCCAAAGCCTGACAAGAGCACACTGACAGCGCCCGCAACGAGGGAGGCTTTATCAAATAACGGGTTTTTGCTTCGCCCCGCCAGCTTTTGTAATCCGATGGCAAAGGCTAGAGCCGCAATCGCGTGTCCGGCAGTTTCGGGTAGGGACTGTTTTGCGGTAGTGAGGTTGCCGCCATTAACAAAATGCGTGATTTCAAAGCCAACGAACAGGCCTGCGAGTGCCAGTCCTGCTGCGGTTAGAAGTGGCGAGGGCAAAGATGCTTGTTTGTCGGGCGAACGGTGTAAAACCTCACCTGCTGCCAGTAATGCAATAGAAGGAACAGCCAGCAGAAGAATGAGTTCGTTGAAGATGAGGGTTGAGGAGACCTTTGGCATTTCGCCGGGCATGTTTGCGAAAATCGCCAAGCCTGTAATCACCATTGCTGTGACTGATAGCCATGGCAGGGTAGAGACCGGACGCGCACGATAAACAACTGTAATACCAAGAGCAGTGAGCGAGAATGCAAGCGGAAACCATCCCTTCTCAAGAGAGATTGAGATCGCGAAAGCAGCACAAGCAATAGCACCCACCGCAAATGCTGCAGGGGCAGGGTGTGATTTATCTTCCGGTTTCATCTTGATGAAAAATTCCGTCACCACCGATAATAAGGCTGCAATGCCCAGCGAAATCGCTCCCATCAAAATCTGCGTTTCAAATGGAGCAATCCGAAGGTAGGCAGCGACCAGACCAAAGAAAGACAGCGCGCTTGCTGCACTTGCCAGCCAACCTGAAGCGCGAGGTGCATCCATTGCGATCCGGCGCGTGCCCCATAGAGCAAGCAGAGCAGGGGGTAGCGCAATGATCAGTGCGTTTTGAATGAAGCCCGCCGTATCGCGGGGCACAACATTGTTTTGTAGGTCCGATGTTTGAATGAGACCATCTGCAATTGTGAAGCCGAGCTTGTTTTCTAAAATTGCCAGAACAGAGATCACCACGCTTGCAAGTGCGAGCGGAGCAATAGATGTGCGGAAAATTGCCAAACCCAGTATGATGAGTGCTGTACCAAGTGCTGCAGGAATTGCTGGCAGTTCACTGTTCACAGCCAATTGCACAAAGAAAGCCAGTGTCAGTAAGCCATAAGCAAGGATTGCTGTTATTTCTGGTTTTTGATCTCTAAGCGCAGGGTCTTCTCGCAAGTAGAAAAGAATGCCGAACAAAGCAGCTAATCCTACAAGCATTATCAAGCCTGCAATGCCTTCATTGGTCAGCGCGGATGCTGCTAGGATGACCCATAGGGTAGAGAAGACAAATCCGCAAACGGCCAGCCAACGCCATTCCCTGATATGTGCAAGTGCCAACACTACAGCAGTAACAATCAGAACATGAATAGCGAGAGGTATCGTGTCTGGATTGCTGGAAGAGACCAGCATGGGTGTTGCGTAAGCGCCTAACACCCCAATCGCTGCAAGCTTCGGGCCATGCAGTGCGGACAGCAACATTGTGGCAATGCCAGCAAGTGTCAAAGCAACAAAGGCCAGAGCAGGGCCGATAAACCCATAAAGCGCATAGGCTGAGTAAATTGTTGCGAATATGCCAAAGGCACCGGCTCCTGTCAGAATGCCAGGTACATCTGCTTTTGCGTAGACAGGTAATGCAAAGTCCTTGTCGCTGCGCCTTAGCCATTCGCCTGCTGCCAGCAAGAGTAATGAGAAAAATGCACCGATCAGAACACGCTGTCCCGGTCCCAGATATCCGGCTTCAATGGAATGGCGAACGAGAAACACCACACCAAAAGCAAGCGTAATGCCGCCTAGGAGAATACTCCAGCGCCCACCCACCAAGCTTTCCAGATCGAAGTTTTTCTTTGATGCATTGCCTGATACGCTTCCCCAAGGGCCTGATCTTGCTGCCGCAAGTTGAGGCTCACTGTTGTCGTTGGCTGATGGCTCTTCTGTTTGGTCTTTGGTTTCATCTGTAGGTTCAGCTTCTGAATCTACAATGTCTTCAGCATCATCATCTGGTGGCGTAGCCTCTTCTGTTTGTGTTTTGGGTTCTGTGTTTTCAGAAACGGTCGCGCTGCGCTGATCATCTTGGGATTCCCAGAGCTGTGATAATTTATTTTCAATATTAGTCAGGCGTGCATTGTAGCGTTCTTCTACTCGCAAAAGATTTGCTTGCGCGCGTGAGCTTTTCACCAAGGCGATTATGGACAGCACAAGGATTGCAATAGGGACTAATACAACAAATGCTATTAGCAGTTCCAAGCCATCCATGTGGAGCGTACCTTTTTAATTATGCGAATCTGAATTGATGATCACAAATCATACGTTCAGGCTGAATTAGATTGAAGTCAACGAACCCCATCTCATATCTGTGAACAGTTGACGGAATTTGTGTTCAGTTTCGTATTGCGTGTGAGTGGGAAAAGTTGTTTCTGAAGAGACTGTAATAAGTAAGTTTAGGCTGTGAAGGATAGCGTTATGAAGATCAATCGCCCAAAGTTTTTCGTGCATTCCTTATGGATCAGTCTTTTTGCATTGGCGTCTCTTCCATATTTAGATGCATATGCTGAGGATCGGTATGTTGGCTATTATTATCCTGAGCCTGCCACCAGTGAGGTGTATCAAGCGCCGCTTCCCGTGATTGACGGTGTTAGTCGTCTGTCACGCGTCGGGTTTGTCACTGAATTAGATCAAATACAAAAGAAGCGTCCCTATCCGCCTACATATCATATGTTTGCAAAAGGTGGCGGCGCCCATAAGCTAATTATCATCTCCACGGAGAGTGGTCGCTATGACACGCTGTTTAAGCTTCGCGGGCTTTTAGCGTCACTTACTGCTGATGCGCGGATATCACCGTTGTTTAAAAAGCTGGGTCATGTTGAGCAACTTAACTTTTTGGATTTGCTGAAAATGGCAGGCTTTAAAGAACTTACATTGACCAATGGCGATGACGTAGCACACCGTGTTGAGCTGAAATAAGTTTCGAAATTTCGGTGATTAAATTCAAATTTCTTACAAAACTCTTGCATTTAGTTT
>CAZEPF010000115.1:7343-8328 GCA_964514045.1 uncultured Rhizobiaceae bacterium
ATATATGGTTTATAGCTAAACTATATGGAGGTTTCCGATGAACGAACGCAGCGACGATAATAGCCCTGTTTCTGTACCTACAAAACGGCGGACATTTTTGAAAGTTCTTGGCGGTGGTGTTATTTTGGCTGCTGCTGGCGGTGGATTGTTTGCCGCTACCCGTACCCCAACAAAGGCACTTGAACCTTGGAAACTTGCACTCGGGCCAGACGCGGGTGTGGATCCGCGCCGGATTGTTCTGTCGCACGCAATTCTTGCTCCCAATCCACATAACCGTCAGCCTTGGGTGGTTGATCTGGGGCAGGCGGATGAAATGACGCTATATTGTGATCTGGATCGAAGATTGCCGCACACAGACCCGTACGATCGCCAGATTACGATCGGGCTTGGCTGTTTCCTTGAACTGGCTGATCAAGCTGCAAAAGCTGCTGGATACAAAGCAGAGATTTCTCTTTTCCCGCAAGGTGAGGGTAACCCACGTCTCGATCAACGTCCGGTTGCTACCATTAAACTTGAAAAAGCTGATGTGAATAAAGAACCACTTTTTGATCATGTTTTTGATCGTCGTTCAAACAAAGATCCATTTGACGCAACACGTAGTGTGGATAGTGCATCTGCAGATGCCATTCGTTCGGTCGTGAATTATACAACCTCTGGACAGGCATTGGACGGCGCACTCGTAAATCAATTGCAAGCAATTACTTGGGATGCGTTAGAGACCGAGATGAAAACGCCACGCACTGCGAAGGAAAGCATTGATCTATTTCGTATTGGCAAGGACGAGATCAACGCTAACCCAGACGGGATTGATATTGGCGGTATGTTTTTTGAAACGCTGTATGCGTTGGGTCAATTTAGTCGCGAGCAAATGCTGGCTGCCAAACCGGACTCAACCCTGTTCAAGCAATCCACTGATGCGATGCGTCCCCAATTTGAAACTGCAACTGGATTTGTGTTTCTCAAGACACAAGGCAATAGTCGCGTG
>CAZEPF010000115.1:8338-9125 GCA_964514045.1 uncultured Rhizobiaceae bacterium
CAACAAATCAAGGCTGGGCGTGATTATGTGCGCATGAATTTAAAGGCGACCGAGCTTGGTATTTCGATGCACCCGTTTTCGCAAGCGCTTCAGGAGTTTGAAGAAGTGTCTGAATACTATTCAGCCATTCGCAAAGTACTGGGGGTAAGTTCGGATGAGACCCTGCAAATGTTTGCCCGGATCGGCTATGGTGAACGACCCAACCCAAGTCCGCGCTGGCGATATGAGACGCGTATCAAAGAGGCCTGATGAAGTCTGAGCTTAAACCCCTGTTAGACCTTAAAGAGAACCAAGGAGCATATTTCCGGTTTTTCACGGAAGTAGGAATTATCAATCAGCTATCTTCAACCCGTGCGGAACGTATGCTGCCGCACGGTCTTACCATGTCTCAATATAGCGTGTTGAACCATTTTGTACGCGGCCTCCCGCCCAAGTCACCGTTGGAGTTGGCAAACGCATTTCAGGTCACCAAAGGTGCCATTACCAACACGCTGAAACAGCTTGAAAAAAAGGGTTTTGTTGAGATACGTGCGCATGAAACGGATGGGCGTTCGAAGATCGTTTCAATTTCAAAGGCAGGTGCTTCTGCCCATCATGAAGCATTATTAGAATTGGCCTACAGCTTTTCTGATTTCCGAGAAGCGTTTACCAATGAGGAGATTGAAACACTATTACCGATGCTCGAAAAGATTAGAACGTGGCTGGATAATCACCGGGGGTAGGGGGGCTGATATTTAGAGCGTGTCTGTCTTGGATTGCATCGATTTGATGGGTTGGATTTTTGATT